>DASVTA010000410.1:0-6927 GCA_036387815.1 Allosphingosinicella sp. | reverse complement strand
GGACCCGGACGTCGTGCATCGAGAGGGCGCATTCGGACCGCGCCTCCGCGACGTTGCAATAGGTGACGTCGGTGCCGTCGACGACGTAGACGGCGCCGCTTCCGATCACCCGGAAGGTATCGCCCTCGACCACGGCCGCCGTATCCTCGTCGATACCGACGCCGAGCACGCGCGGGTTGTGGGCGACGGCGCCAAGGAGTCGCCCGAACCGGCCCCGCTCGGCGAAATGCTGGTCGATGATGACGTCGCGGACGAGCCCCATGCCCGGGGACATGTGGAGGTCGCCGATCCGGTGCGTCTCCTTGCTCGTCCCCTTGACGAGCATCGTCTCGCTCATCACCGAGGCGCCCGCCGACGTGCCGGCGACCACTCCGCCGCGCTCGTAGAGCCTGCGCACCTTCGCCTCGATGCCGGTGTCGCCGATCTGGCTGGTGATCCGGAGCTGGTCGCCGCCCGAGAAGAAGATCCCCGCCGCGTCGTCGAGCACCGAGAGCTTGTCCCGGTCTCCCGCCTGCGAGCGCTCCTCGACGTATAGCTCGACCAGGTCGCCGAGGCCGAGATCGGCGAACGCCTTCTCATATTCGTCGAAATAGCCTTCGGGCTTGTGGCTCGCGACGGTAGCGAGGACGAGCTTGCCTCCGCGCACATGCTTCGCGACTTCGCGCAGGATCGCGCGCTCGCCCTTGGGATCGCGGTCCTCATGGCCCCCGATAATGATCAGGCAGCCCTGCCGGCGCCGTTCCTCTTCAGCCACTTGTCTCTTCGTCCTTGTTCAAGAAGGTCCTGGGTTCCGGCGCGTCGGCGCTGGCATAGGCGACGGCGAAAGCGGGGCTGTTATGGGCCCAGCCGATCCGTCCGTCCTTGGCGATGGCGATGGCGCCGCCGTCGGCGGAGGCGCCGCCCACTCCGGGAAGCTGCTCCACCGCCTTGCGGATCGCTTCCTCGGGACCGTGCTCGCCGATGCTGGCCATGACCTGGGCCGCAAGGGCGGCCCGAGTGATGGTTTCACCGTCGCCGGAGAAGGACACCGCTCCGATATGATTGTCGGCATAGAGACCGTTGCCGGGCAATGGGCTGTCGCCGATCCGCCCGACCTTGGCGCCGGTGAGACCCCCGGTCGACGTTCCCGCGGCGAGATTGCCGCCTTTGTCCAGGGCGACCGCGCCGACCGTGTCGTGCATATGCTCCAGCGCGTCGCGTCGCGTCCGGGTGATCAGCGCCTCCGTCGGAACCGTCTCCAGCCCCTCCTTCTTCGCGAACAGAAGCGCGCCCTCGCCGACCAGGAAGACCTCCTTCTCCGGCAGCAGCCGCTTGGCGACGCTTACCGGGTGGCGGACGTTGCGGATCGCGCCGACCGCGCCGACGGAGAGATCCTTTCCATCCATCAGGCCCGAGCACATCTCGACATCCCCGGCCTCGTTGAGCGCGGAGCCGCGGCCAGCGTTGAACACCGGAAGGTCCTCGAGGACCTTGATCGCGGCCTCGACCGCGTCGACCGCGCTTCCGCCTTGCTCCAGCACCGCGACACCGGCGCGGGCGGCTTCCAGGATTCCGCTGCGATTGTCGTCTTCCTCGCCCGGCTCCATCTCCTTGGCGCCGCCGTGCACGATCAGGGCCCACCGGCCCTCCTCCTCGTAAGCCATGCTATTCGGCTGCTATGAACGAGGCGCGGCCGGAGGCGCGTTCGGCGGCGGGCTTGAACTCGTTGACCTGCTGCCAGCACGCCTTGACGTCGGTCGGGGTGATGACGATCAGGTCGCCCGGCCGCCCCATGGCGAGCGCGGCCGCGGTCGAGGCCTGCTCCCCGGCGATGAGGTGGATGTGGTCCGGCGAACGGCCCGCGTCGAGAGCGCCCCGCTGCAGGTGGCCCATCACCTCGCCGCGCGGCCGCCCTCGGGTGGCCGGGTCCTCGCGGAAGATGAGCTCATCGAAGATCCCGGCCGCGATCCGTCCCAGCCCCATGATGTCCTCGTCGCGCCGGTCGCCCGCCATCGAGACGGTGCCGATGGTCCGCTTGTAGCGGTGGCTGAGGCCCTTCACGACCTTGCCGAGCGCCTCGAGGCCGGCGGCGTTGTGGGCATAGTCGACGATCACCCGGAAGCCGTGCGCGTCATGGACGTTGAGGCGTCCCGGATTCTGCTCGAAGGTCGATCGGAACTGGGCCATCGCAGAGCGGATGGTGAGGATCGGCACTCCGTGCGCCAGCGCCATGGCGATGGCGGCGAGCGCGTTGGCGACGTTGAACTCGGCCATTCCGTGGAGGGTGGCGGGGATGTCGCCGGCCTTCATGATCGATTCTCGCCTGGCGTCCTCGTAGAGGACGATCGTCCCGCCCTCCGGCCCCGGCTCGCGGACCACCGCCATTCCGCCTTCGTCGACATGCTCGCGAAGCATGGGCGACATTTCGGCGCCGCCGCAAAGCGAGAACCAGATCAGCCGGCCGCGGGTACGGCGAGCCATCCTCACCGTCAGCGGATCGTCGGCGTTGAGGATGCAGTGGCCGCTCCGGCGAACCGCCTCGACCACCACCTGCTTGACGTTGGCGAGATCCTCGACGGTCTCGATTCCCTTCAGCCCGAGGTGGTCGGCGGTGACGTTGAGGCAGGCGGCGATGTCCGCCTCGTCATAAGCGAGACCCTCGCGCAGAAGCCCGCCCCGCGCCGTCTCCAGCACCGCCACCTCGACCGTGGGATCGCGAAGGATCATCCGGGCGCTGCGCGGGCCGGTGGCGTCGCCTTCGTGAGTGAGGATGTCGTTGATGTAGACGCCCGTGGTCGACGTGAGGCCGACCGTGCAGCCGGTGTAGCGAATGATGTGTTTCGTCATCCTGCCGACCGTCGACTTGCCGTTGGTGCCGGTGATCGCGATGATCGGCACCCGCGACTTGCGCCCGCGCGGGAACAGCATCTCGATGATCGGCTTGGCGACGTCGCGCGGCGCGCCTTCCGAAGGGTCGATGTGCATCCTCAGGCCCGGAGCGGCATTGACTTCGATCACTCCGCCGCCGGTTTCGCGAACGGACCGGCTGATGTCGGGGCAGACGAAATCCACTCCGCAGACGTCGAGGCCGACGATGAGCGCCGCCCGCCGGGCTATCTCGGCATTGTCGGGATGGATCTCGTTGGTGCGGTCCACCGCCGTGCCGCCCGTCGACAGGTTCGCGGTGGCTCGAAGCTGCACCACCTCGTCGGCCTCGGGAATGCTTTCCGGGGTGAGGCCGGACCGAGTGAGATATTCCTCGACATGGGCGTCGATCCGGATCCGGGTCGTGACGTTCTCATGCCCCTGGCCTCGGCGCGGATCCCTGTTCACCTTGGCGACGAGCTGGTGGATGGTGCTGATGCCGTCGCCCACCACCTGCGCCGGTATGCGCTCGGCGACCGCGACCATCTTGCCGTCGACGACCAGGATCCGATGGTCGTTGCCGGCGAAGAACTGCTCGACGATGACGTCGCGGCCCTTGGCCTGGGACTGGGCCTCGCGGAAGCCGAAGCGCAATTGCGCCTCGTCCATGATGCCGATCGTGACTCCGCGGCCGTGATTGCCGTCCAGCGGCTTCGTGACCAGCGGGTAGCGAAGCCTTTTGGCTCCGCGCACGGCTTCGTCCTCGTCCCGGGCCACGATGCCGCGCGGGACGGGCACGCCGCTCTCGTCGAGCAGCTTCTTGGTCATGTTCTTGTCGCTGGCGAGGTCGGTCGCGACGATCGAGGTGCGCCCGGTGATCGACGCCCGGATCTTCTGCTGGTGCTTGCCGTGGCCGAGCTGGATCAGGCTCTTCTCGTCGAGGCGCATCACGGGGATGCCCCGCCGCTCGGCCTCGTCGACCAGAGCCTTGGTGCTCGGTCCGAGCGAGGTGCGGCGGACCATGCGCCTGAGCGCATCCAGCCGCCGCTCGAGCTCGAACTCGCCGTCAAGCTCGTAGATCCGGCCGAGCCCGCCAATTCCCCGAAGGTCGTCCGGGAGCAGCGAATCGATCAGCTCGAACGCGATGCGCCCGGCCATCAACCCGACCTTCTCCTCATTATAGGCGTACATGACGTTGTAGACGCCCGTCCGGTTCTTCACCGACCGCGTCTTGCCGCGGACCGCCCTCGAGCCCGCAAGGGTCTGAAGCTCCAGAGCGACGTGCTCGGCGACATGGCCGAGCCAGGTGCCTTCGCGAAGCCTCTTCTCGAAGCCGCCTCGAACCTTGAGCGAGCAGCCGTGGCGGCCGACGCCCGGAAGCATGTTCAGCAAGGCTTCGGTGAAGCCGGCGATGCGGTCCGTCGGCCACATCTCGAGCCGGCCCAGATCGACCTGGATCCGGATCATCGGCGTGTGGCTGTAATAATGGGGGCCGCGATAGACCCCGACCTCGGTGACCGCCGCCGGCGTGCCGGTCTCGGTCAGCTGGCGAGTGCCGGGATCGCTCCTGGCGCCGAAGAACATGTTGTTTTGAGGGCCGTTTTCCTTGGTCTGCGCATCGGCCACGGGCGCGGACTGGTTCGGGGGCGTCATGACCCCCGCTAAACCCGTGGAAACAAGGCCAAGTTCCCGCGCTAACTCGCTGATCCAGATTAATACGGGGGTGGAACGTTCGCGATCAGGCGTCCAGGCGCAATGCCTTGCGGACGGCCCGGTAGGCGACCGATTTCGCCATGTTCCGGTGAGGGAAGGGCAAAGGCGGTCCCGGCCGCAGCCCGGCCCGGCGGAGCAGCCGGTTGAAGCCGTGCGCATAGGATTCGTTATAGCTCCATTCGGAGCGCCAGGTGACGGACAGGGAGATGGAGGGCTCGGGCCCGTTCTTCACCCAATGGGGCGCCTTGACCGGAACATAGATCGAATCGCCCGGCGCAAGCTCGAACGCTTCGCCCCGCGCCGCGAACTCGTCGCGCCAGGGCAGGTTGCGGTGGCCGCCCTGGTGGAATTCCTCGTGCCGCTCGCACGGCGCCAGCGCTTCGTCTCCGGCCGGGAAGACGGTCATCGTTTTTCGGCCTCGGATCTGAAGCAGGATGTTGTGCTCGGGATCGAAGTGGAAGGGCGTGACGGCCCCCGGGGAGGAGACGAAGATGAAGCCCTGCATCTTCAGCATGTCGCCCGTGATCCCCGCCACCAGAGGCCGCAGCGGCGCCAGCGCCTCGTGGAGGAGCGCCTCGTAGGCCGGATCCTGCTCGATGAACTTCAGCACCATCCAGGAACCGCAATGCTCGATCGAGCGGATGGTCTCGGCGGCGCTGAGGCCGTTTGGCGGAGTCGCCGCCGGGTCGAGCCCGATCGGCAGGTCGCCGCGATTATATTCGGAATCGACCGGCCGGATGCGCTGCGAAAGGCCGACCAGCGCTTCAAGCGTCAGCAGCTCGTGGCCGCAAAGGCCGTGGCGGATCAGCCCCGGGCGCTGCGGGTAGAGGCCGCCGAGCGCCGCGAGCGCCTCGTCGTCGAAGGATCGGATCACCTGGACCTCCCGAGGATCTGCTTGCCCGACGCCCAGCCGGCCTCGACCGCGCGCCATCCGGCGAAGGAAAGCCGGCGGCGCAGGCCGGCGAGCGGAACGCTGACCCGGACGATCGTCCGCCGCTCGCCCCAAAGGCTGTCGATCATCGGGTGGTTCTCGGCGGCGCAGCTGTCCATCCACTCGATGTCGCCCCGGGCCAGCAAATCGAGATTGTCGAGCTGCAGCAGGACGCCCGGAGAGAAGCGCGACCAGGCTTCGTCATAGGCGATCTTGAACGAGAAGCTCCCGGGCGGGGTGAGGAAGTTGACCAGCATCGCGATCGGCCGCCCGTCGAGGTCGAGGCGCCTGATCTGCAGGCGCCCGGCGGCGGCGGCTCCCTTCAGCGCCTGGCGGAAAAAGGCCTCGGTGGCCGGGCTCTCGGCGAGGGCCGAGCCGGCGCGGCCCTTCCAGCCCCGGCGTTCGAGGGCGAGGAAATCGTCGCTCCACGCGGCGAGGTCCTCGTCGGGTCCCCATTGCCGGAAGGCGACCGCGCCGATCTCGGACAGGCGGTTGCCAAGCCGCTTCAGCTCCTTGCGCTTCTTCTTGCGGACCGTCCGCTCGAGATAGGCCTCCGGAGACAGGGTACTGGCGAGCGCCGCCCGCACCCGGCGCTTCACGATCGGAACCGGCCGGCCGAGCGCCGAAGCCGCCTCCACCAGCCCGCGATGCACCGGGCCCTGCTCGACCAGGCCGTTGACGTGGAGGAAACCGGGAGCCCAGCCGGCGCGGTCGAGATGGCCGAGCACGGCCCGCCAGAATTCCGTTTCCCGCCCCTGGCGGATCAGCGGCGTTCCAAGGAAGTCGTTGTGGTGGCGCCAGTTGCGGATGTGGGCCGCGGGCAGCCGACCGTAATCGTTGCGCACGCACAGCGGCATGAGACCGAGAAGCGCGCTGTCGCGCACCTCGATCAGCCGGATGTCCCGGTCCTCGGTAAGGTGCTCGAGACCTGCGGCGACGAACCACGGTTCCTGGAAGCAATTGGGTTCCGCGGCAGCGCCGGCCAAGGCCTGCCACTCGTCCAGGAAGGGCGCGCCGAGGCCGGCGGCCGGTCTTTCGCTCACGGCAAGCGCCGCCGCCGTCCGGTCCTCCGCCGGAGTGGGCGCCGGCCGCGCCAGTTCGAAGGTCAATGGGCTCGGCTGCATCATCCGGCCGCAGCCCTACACGCGGCCGGTAAACATTTGGCTATTATATACTTGACAAAGCAGACTGTCCCAGGGCAGAGGGGAGGCAGGAGCAAAGCCATGAACATCACCGCCCCTCAGTTCACCGATGAGACCAAGGCCCGCGAGCACCTAGAGGCGGTACGCTGGCCCGATGGCCCGTTCTGCCCTCATTGCGGATCGTTCGACGCGACTCGCCTTCAGGGCAAGAAGCACCGCCCTGGCGCGGTCCAGTGCAACGACTGCCGCCAGCAATTCACCGTAACGGTCGGGACCGTGTTCGAGCGCTCCAAAATC
>DASVTA010000409.1:0-2346 GCA_036387815.1 Allosphingosinicella sp. | reverse complement strand
GCCGCCGCGGTGGACGAAGCGCGCCGCCGCCTCCTCTCCCTCGGCGCCTTGGGCGCGGACGGCCGGCCGACCGCTCACGGCAAGGCGATCGCCGCCCTGCCGCTGCCGCCGCGCCTCGCCCACATGCTGGTCGAAGCGAGCGGGCGCGGCTGGGGGCGGACGGCGGCGGCGGTGGCGGCGCTGCTGTCGGAGCGCGGGCTGGGCGGGAACGACGTCGATCTGGAGTCGAGGCTTCGGCGCTGGCGCGCCGAGCGAGGTAAGCGCGCCGAGGCGGCAAGGGGCTTGGCGAGGAGATGGGAGCAACTGCTTCCCCTCCCCGCAAGGGAGGGGCCAGGGGTGGGTTCGGCCGCAGGCCGCCGAAACCCCGACGCAGGAGGGCTCGCTGCGCTCGCACCCACCCCCCGCCCCTCCCTTCCAGGGAGGGGAGACATAGGCCCCTGCCTCGCCCTCGCCTTCCCCGACCGCCTTTCGAAGCGGCGCGACGCTTCCGGCGAGAATTGGATCAGCGCCGGCGGGCGCGGCTTCCGGCTCGATCCGCATTCCCCGCTCGCCCGCGAAGACTGGCTCGCCGTGGGGGAGGTGGCCGGCACCGCCGCCGGCGCCCGCATCCTCTCCGCCGCGGCCATCGGCGAGGCCGAGGTCGAGGCGCTGTTCGGCGAGCGGATCGAGAGCGCCACGCGGCTCAGCTTCGATCCGGCGGCCGGCACCGTCCGGGCCCGCCGCGGCCGGCGGCTGGGCGCGATCACTCTGTCCGAGGGGCAGGACATGGGAGCCTCTCCCGAGGAAGTCTCGGCCGCCTTGGTCGAGGGTGTCCGCGCCCACGGCCTCGACCTGCTGCCCTGGAGCGAATCCGCGCGCTCCCTGCGTCGGCGGGCCGCCTTCGCGCGCGGCCACGACCCGAGCCTTCCGGACCTTTCGGACGAGGCACTGCTCGCCTCGCTGGGCGAGTGGCTGCCCCTGCTCGCCGCCGGCAAGCGCGCCTTGCGCGACATCGATCCGGCCGCGTTGTCGGGTATCCTCGACTCACGCCTCGGCTGGGAGGGCCGCAAGGCCGTCGACCGGCTCGCCCCCCACGCATTCGAAACTCCCGCCGGAAGCAGCCACGCCATAGATTACGAAGCCGAAGCGGGGCCTGCGGTGACCGTTCGGGTGCAGGCGCTCTATGGCCTCTCCGAGCATCCCGCCGTCGCCGGAGGCCGGGCGCCGCTCGTCCTCAGCCTGACCTCCCCGGCAGGGCGGCCGATCCAGACCACGCGGGACCTGCCCGGCTTCTGGAGCGGAAGCTGGGCTTCCGTGGCCAAGGAGATGCGCGGCCGTTACCCCAAGCACCCCTGGCCCGACGATCCGGCCTCGGCGGACCCGACCTTGAGAACGAAGAAGGCGACGAGCCGTCATTCCGGCGGAGGCCGGAATCCATGAACACGGCGGGTGGAGTTTTCGAACGACCTTGTTCATGGATCCCGGCCTCCGCCGGGATGACGCCGAGCCGGTTGATTAAACTATCGAATCCGGGCACCACAAGCTGGCGAAAAGGAGCACGACAATGGCGGCGGCGCGGATCTTCCAGCGGTCGAAAAATGCGATGCAGTCGGGCAATGCCCGGACCGGCGAATGGGTGCTTCAGTTCGAATCGCACAAGCCCCACGTGCCCGATCCGCTCACCGGATGGTCGGGCGGCGGCGACACGCAGGCGCAGGTCACGATCGCCTTCCCGACCCTCGAGGCCGCCCAGGCCTATGCGGAGAAGAACGGGATCGCGGTGCATCTCGTCCCGCCGGCGGAGCGCAAGCTCAAGCTCCAGGCCTATGCGGACAATTTCAGATGACCGCTGTCCGCGATTGTCCGCGGCCGCCGGTGTTCATGGATCCCGCGTCACGTCCGGGATGACGGTTGAGCGAGCATCCCCGCTCCCAGCAACAACAATAGCTTGACGTCGATCGCGACTCCCGCGGCGCGGCGCTGCTCGACGAACTCCGCCGCCTGCGCAAGCGGCACCCGGTGGACGGCGATGTCCTCCCCTTCCACGCCTCCGCCTTCGCCGACCCGGGTCAGCCCCTCGGCCCGAAGCAATGTGAAGCCTTCCGACGACATTCCCGGCGAAGCGTGGAAGCGGCCGAGATCGATCATCCGCTCGGCGCGGTAGCCGGTCTCCTCCTCGAGCTCGCGGATCGCGGCGGCCGCGGCCGCCTCACCTTGTTCCTGGTCTCCGACGAGGCCGGCGGGAAGCTCCAGGCAGAGCGATGCGATGGGCACCCGATATTGCTCGACCAGGATGACATGTCCCTCGTCGACGGCGAGGATCACGGCGGCGCCGATCCCGCGGGTCCGGGAGACGAATTCCCATGT
>DASVTA010000408.1:0-3161 GCA_036387815.1 Allosphingosinicella sp. | reverse complement strand
TGTAGCGCAGGAACGACGAGAGGCGCGAAAGCATCGCATTGGCGCGTTCGGTCTGCTTCAGCAGCACCAGCGTCGAGATCGAGTTCAGCGTATTGAATAGGAAGTGCGGGTTGAGCTGATAGCGAAGCATCGCCAGCTGCGCGGCGCTGGCCTGGCCCTCGATCCGCAGCAGCCGGTCGCTCTGCTCCTCGAGCATCAGATAGTAATTGATGCCGTAATAGAGCGCCGACCAGGCGAGCAGCACCGCCACCGTCAGGATGATCGCGCCGAAATATTGGAGGCCCTGAGGCGTTATGCCCGGGCGGATGAAGGTGGCATGGCTCCAGGTCTCGATCGCCGAGAAGGCCGCCGAGGCGACGAGGACGATGGTGATCGAGCTCACCCAGGTGATGATCGGCCGCATCTTGATCAGCCGCCGGTAGGCCGAGGCCATCAGCAGGGTCAGCGAATAGCCGGTCGCCGTCAGAAGCGTGATGTGGATGACGAGGCTGAAGCCGAAATTATTGGCGATCCCGGACAGCGTTCGAAGGAAGAAATAGCCCGCCCATCCGGCGGACTGCAGGATCCAGAAGGCGCGATTCTTGTCCTCGAAGAAAGGCTGCTGCTGGAGTCTGAACGGCTTCCAGCCACCGCCTGCGGTTCGCCGGGGAGCCCCCGAATTCGCCTGGACTGCGTTGGAGGCGGCCGTGCTCATGCCGGACGGTTTCCCGGCGAAAGCCGGGATCCAGCCGCGCCGGCGGTGCCGCCGGGCCCCGGCCTGCGCCGGGGAACAGAGGCTTCGACATGATCAGGATGGGTTCTAGTCGACACCATTCGCCGTTTTAGCGGGCAAAACCAGGATCGACCAGTCGCCCTCGTCCGCCACCCACTTCCTCACCGCCAGGCGCACTTCCTCCGGCGTCATCGACTTGTAGTCGTCGAGGTAGGTGCGGCTATGCTCGATCGTATAGGGCTCCCGCGACCAGTCCTCCATCGTTCCCATCCAGTAAGCGTTGCTCTTCAGCCGCCGCTCGATCCCGGTGATGACGGGGTTGATCGCCCGCTGCCATTCGTCCGGCGACGCCGGGGTCCGCGAGAGCTCGGCGACGATTTCACGGGCGAGGCGGAAGAAGAGATCCGCCCGCTCGGGGCGGATCTCGGAGCCGGCGAAGAAGAAGCCCCATTCGGGGAATTGGTAGGAGGTCTGCACGGTCGCCGAAGGCGAATAGCTGGCACCTTCGGAGTCGCGGAGCCGCTCCATCAGCCTCGCTCCGGCGATGTTCGCGGCGAGGGAGAGCGCCCGGCGCTCGCGCCGGCCCTGCGTGCCGCCGAAGGTCGTCCAGCCGAGCGCGGCATAGGCCTGGTTCGAATCGCCCTGGTGGGTGAAGCGGATCGGCTCCTTCGAAGCCTTGGGCGGCCGCACCTTCAGCGACTGTGCGGGCGGCCGGACCTCCGGGCGCGGGGGCAAAGCGGCTACCGTCTTCAGCATCGCCGCCACGGCCGTCTCCAGGCCGACGTCGCCGACGACGACCGCCTCGATCGGCCCCTGCGCCAGCAGTGGGGTCATGAAGGCGACGAAATCCTCATGGCGGATGCGCTCGATCTCGGGCCTGTCGAAAGGCTGCCAGCGCGGGTCGCCGCCGCGGGCCACGGCTCCGAACTCGCGGCCCATCCGCGAGGCGGCGGAGGAGAAAGCGAGGTCGTAGCTTTCCAGCGCTCCGGTCTTGGAACGCTGGAACAGCGCCGGGTCGAAATGGGGCGCGACGATCTTGGTGGCGAGCAGGCGCAGCTGGTCGCCCAGCTCCTCCGCCCGGGTGGAGCCGCGAAGGACCAGCGCCTCGTCGTCGATGTCGAAGCTGATCGACAGCCGCCGTCCGGTCATCAGCCGCTCGAGCCCGTCCAGGTCGAACGGCCCGACCCCGGTCGAGCCGAGCAGCGGCCCCAGCCAGGCGAGCGACTTGCGGTCGGCCGGGAGTCCGGCGATGCCGCGCCCGAACCGGAGCGAGACTCCGACGCTGCCTTTCTCGTAATCCGTCTGCTTGAATACGAGGCTGGAGCCGTTGGCGAAGCGGACGATGGTCGCGTCCATGTCGGCGATCCGCTGGCGGGAGATCTCGCGCCCAGGCGGGCCGAGCGGCGGCAGGTCGTCCATGCTCACCCGCCGCTCGGCCGCACGTTGGGCGGGCGCCGCCGCCTGCGCCGCGGCGAGCGCCTGGGCAAGGCCCGTCACCGGCGCCGGCGAGAGCATCGCCAGCCTCGGCCCGTCGCCCGCGAACATCGCCCTCATCCCCGCCTGAACCGCGTCTGGGGTCATCGACGGCGCGAGCGCCTCGAACAGGTCTAGCTGCACCTGCGCCGTCGAGATGACGCTGTTGCCGTCGAGGGCCGCGATCAGCCGCCCGGCCCGCTGCTGGGAACGCTGGGTGGGCTCGCCCTGCACCGCTGCCCGGCCGGCGGTTCGGATATTCTCCAGCTCCCGGGCGATCTCGCTCGCGCTGGGCGGAGTCTTGAGAGCGTCGGCGAGGATCGCATAGGCTTCGCGCAGCGCCTCCTGCCAGCGCCCCTCCTTCGCCATCACCGACATCTGGGTGTAGTCGGCGATGTTGACGCTGTTGTCCGACTGCACCTGGGCGTTGAGGAACGCGGCCTCGCCCCGCGCCTTGGCTTCGAGGCGGCGGTTCAGGATCCGCCGCGCAAGCGCCTGGGCGAGGTCCCTCTGCTCGCGCGCCTTGCTCGGCGGGGTCGCCCGATAGGGGCGGATCCAGCTCAGGGTCGCGAAATGGGGGGAGCCGGGGTAGCTGATCGCCGCCGTGCGCTCCTCGACCTTTGCGATGCTGCCGTAATCCGGCTCGGCCGGAGCCGGTCCGGAAGGCTTCCAGCCGCCGAAGCGCCGGGCGATCAGTTCCTCCATCAGCTTCGGGTCGGCGTCGCCGACCATCACCAGGGTCGCCCGGTCGGGCCGGTACCAGCGCTCGTAAAAGGCCTTGAGCCCTGCCGCCGTCGCGCCCTTCAGGGTCGCCTCGGTCCCGATCGTGTCGCGGGCCGCATATTTGAGGCCGCCGAAGAAGAGCGGCATCATCATCTCGCGCAGCTTGACGCTGATCTCGGTGCGGCGGCCATATTCGGAAAGGACCACTCCGCGCTCGGCGTCGACGATCTTGGGGTCGAACAAAGCGGTGTCG
>DASVTA010000407.1:0-11733 GCA_036387815.1 Allosphingosinicella sp. | reverse complement strand
GCCCGCGACGAGCGTGTTGGCGTCGATCCTGGACAGGTCGATCAGGTCGCCGCTGTTGAAGTCCTGGATGCCGTCGCGCTCCGTCGAGTTCGACTCCGCCACCGAATTGTAGCGGAAGACGTCGTTGCCCGCCCCGCCGGTGAGGGTGTCGCCCCTCAGCCCGCCGAAGATCTGGTCGGCGCCGGCGCCGCCGGTGAGAACGTCGTTGCCCGCGCCGCCGAAGAGCCGGAAGCTGCCGTCGGTCTCGTCGGAGCCGTTGAACGCCAGGCTTTCCTCCGACCCGAGCGTCCCGCCGTTGACCGTGAAGGTCATCCCGCCGGCAAGCAGATCGTTGTCCCAGGTGATGCTGTAGTCGAACTCGGTGCCGCCGCCGCGCGCATAGCGCTCGTCGCCGGCGCCGGAGACAGTGAGGTTCTCGACATTGGCGAGAGCACCGGCATAGCCGGCCTGGGTGAAGTCGACCGTGTAATTGCCGCGAAGGAAGAGGCCGTCATAGCCGCCGCCGCCATCGAGCGTGTCGCCCTCGGCGAAGCGGTCCGGGGCGAAGAAGAAGATGTCGTTCCCGGCGCCGCCGGTCAGGTCGTCCTTGCCGCGGCCGCCGTAAATGACGAACTTCGCGTCCGTCTCGGCCGAGCCGTCGAAGGTGAAATCTTCGCCCGCGAGCAGGGCCGAGCCGTTGACCCGGGCCTGAACCCCCGGCCCGAAATTCGAATCGCCGGTGGTGATGACGTAGTCGAAGCGGTTCGACCCCGGCTGACCCAGGCTGGTGTTGGAGCCGGCGAGCAGCGAGAGGTTCTCGATCCCCTGGACATGGTCGTCCAGGGTGAGGCCGGCGGAATAGTCGCCCTGGAGGACCACGGTGTCGGCGCCTTCTCCGCCGGTGACCGAATCCGCCGAGGTCATGGCCCCGCCGAACAGGAAGATGTCGCTCCCGTCCTCGCCCAGAGCGGCGTCGTCGCCGCCGAACTGGAGAAAGAAGCGGTCGTTGCCGGCGCCGCCGCGAAGCCGGTCGTCGGCTCCGCCGGTGGTGATGCTGTCGTTGCCCGAGCCGGTGGTGACGTCCATCCGCTCTACGCCGACAAAATCGAGGGTCGCTCCGGCGAGGTCGGCGATATGGCCGCTATAGCCGGCCGCGACGTCGCCGGTGGTGACTCCGCCGGTCACGTCGGTGAGCGCCGCCGAATAATCGACGATGAGCAGGTCGTCGCCCGCGCCGGCGTCGGCGCTGTCGGCGCCGCCCGTCACGGTGATCCGGTCGGCGCCGCCGCCGCTGACCACGGTGTCGGCGCCCGTTCCGGTCAGGATCTCGTCCTCGCCGCCACCGGTGGTGATGGTGTTGGCGCCGTCGCCGCCGTCGACGTAATTGCCGCCGTCGCCGGCGGTGACCGTGTCCGCGCCGCTGCCGCCGATGACCGTGTTGAATCCGTCCCCGGCCGTGACCGTCCCGGCGCCTTCACCGGTGCGGATGTCGTCGTCGCCGGCGCCGGTGGTGATCGTGTCGGCCCCTGCCCCGGTCCAGATCGTGAAATGCTCGAAGCCGCCGTTGATCGTTACCAGCCTGCCGCCGCCGCCCGCCTCGGCGACGTTGGCCGTCGTTCCCGTGACCGCTCCAGTCGCAAGCCGATAATCGACGAACAGCCGGTCGTCGCCGGCGCCGCCGCTCGCGGAATCGGCTCCGGCGGTGACGGTGATCAGATTGTCGCCGTCATTGCCGACGATGCCGTTGCCGTCGGGCGCGTCATTGACGTTGATGGGCGCGGTTCCCGCCAGGGTGACCGTGGCGACGCCCTGGGCCAGGTCGAGCACGATCCCCGTCGAGCTCGCTTCGCCGGTGATGATCATCCCGCTGTAGAGGACGGTCGCCGTCTCGTTGGAATAGCCCGGCTCGAGCTGGATCGTGTCGCCGGGGCCGGAATCCGCCATTGCGGCGGCGATGGAAGCATAAGACCCATTGGGGCCGACGGTACGGATGGCCATGAAAATATCTCCTGGCGGAGCGCCAGGGACTGCTTCATCCCGGATGCCTACGCATGATGTGCGCGGAAAACGCCGCGGCGCCATTGCAGAAAGAGCCTGCCAGCCATAATGAATTCGGCCGCAGCTAACACGTTAAACCTAGGCGCTAACAGCCTAACAAACAACTAATTATTAAGAAAATTGAGGAAAGTATTTCGCCGAGCGTGAATAATGCCTGCCGAGGATTTGTCGCATTTGTTCCGCGATTTTCCTCCTTGCCCGGATATCAACAATCTTCGCTGTTTCCGTTCACCGGCGGCCTCACCGTGTTGCAGCGGCCCGGAGGAACCTGCTCGGTCGCGACCAGCACGGTATCGGCGACCGCCTTGCCCGAATGCCACTTGCCGATCGGCTCGACGATCATCTCGCCGGCCCTGAACGTGCGGGTCGCGCCCGAGCCGGTGAGCGTCAGCTGCACCTCGCCGCGCTCGACATAGACATAGCGCGCCCACAGATGCATGTGCGTTCCGATCGCCGTTCCGGCCTTCAGCTCCACCCTCGTCGCGACCACCCTGAGCGGCCCGGACGGCACGGCCAGCGGCTGGCCGCCGAGCGCGGTGTCGGTGTCGGCGATGGTGACCGGCTTCGGCGCCGGGGCGGCGGCCGCGATCAGTGCGGCCCAGGCCGCGAGCTTGATGGACATTTCCGGTTCCCCCCCTGCTGGCCGAAGGAGGATGGGCCGGCCGGGCCGGCGCGTCCAGCCTCAGCGCGGCGCGTTGCGGACGATCATGTCGAGCACGGCCGGATGGAGCGGCCGGACGAACTCGCAGCCGAGCAGGTGGCCCCTCGTCCAGATCACGCGCGAGTGGAGGGATTCGAGGCCGGGAAGCTTGAGCCAGATGTCCGTGCCGTTCATCAGCTCGAGATGGGTGGCGGCGCGGAAGCCGGTGACGGAGAGATCGAGGACCTGGACGGTCACCGCATGGGCGCCGCGCTGCCTCAGGCCGGCGCCGAGCACGACCTCGGCCCGCGTGGCGCGGCGGCCGTCATCGTCCGGCGAAGTCGAAAGCTGGGCGGTGAAGCTCATCTGGCGGCCTCACTCCCCCGGGATTGCGATGCCGACCGACGCGCCCCAGAGGCGGGCGATCTGCTTTTCCTGATGGCTCATCTGCTCGCCGAACAGGCGCGGACGGCGGAAGCGCGGCTGGTTCTGGTCGCCGGACGTGCGTTTCAGCTGCACCAGCACCTCATGCTCGTCTATCATGTAAGCGAATTCGAGCCCGATCCGCCCCGGACCGGTCCAGGCGACCCGCGCCGGGATGCTGGTCGATCCGCGATTGAAGACGAGCTCCGTGCCGACCGGCGGCACGTCGCGGCACTCGACCAGGGCGCCCTTGCGGGAGAGATCCCGAAGCCGCGCCTCGATCTCGCCGTTCGCCGTCTGCAGCTTCGCCGCAAGCAGCACGCGCGCGCGCTTGGCCTGGCGCTTGCCCGCGACGGGACCGTCAACAAAATGCTCTACGCCCATGCGCTCGTTTCCTCATTGGCTTTCGGCCGCGAGGGATAGGCCCAAGGCACCTAAATTGTCGTAAACGCCGGCTGCGCTTTCTGCGCCGGCAAACGAAGGCGAGGTGCCGAAATCCACTGGCGCCCGGTCCGGTTCGGCGCGATGCTGCCTTTTTTCGAGGAGGTCGCGGCGATGAGAGCAGGCAGCTGTGCGTGGACGCTCGCGGGCACGCTGATCGCCGCTTCGCCGGCGGGCGCGGCGGAGCCGGCGCCGACGGTCGCCGCCTTCGAGGCGGCGATGCGCGCCATGGACGATCGAAGCGCGGCCCGGATCGCCGATTCGCTGGCGAGCCGCCACCGCCTCGAGCGGCGGGAGATGCTTCCCGATCCGTTGCTCAATGGCCTGGTCGGGCGGCTGTACCTTCGGCGCGGCCTCCCCCTGGCCGCTTTGCCCTATCTGCGCCGGAGCGACTCCCCCGATCTGCCCGCCGCCCAGCGCATCGCGGCCGGCTTCGCGCTCGGCGAGGCGGAAGAGGCCGTAGGGGAATGGGCGGCCGCGGCCGCAACGTTCGAGCGGCTCCTCTCGCTCCCGCTCGATCCCGGGCAGCAGCTCGGCGCCCGACTGGGTCTGGCCCGGGCACGGCTGGCGGACGACCCGGGGGCGGCGCTGGCGACGGCCTCGGCGCTCGTTCCCCAGGCGCCGGCGGGAAGGCGGTGGGAGGCGGAGCTCGTGTCGGCCCAGGCGCTTTCGCTGCTTGGAAGACGCCCGGAGGCGGATCTGGCCGCCGGCCGGGCGTGGTCCGATTCGGCCGAGGCGGCAGCGGGGCAGGGTGCGCCGATGCGGGTGGCGCTGGTCAGGGCCGGCCTCGCCGCCGCCGCGGGCCGCCGCCAGCCGCTGATGGCGATGCTGACGGTCGCCAATGCCGGGATCAACAAGATGGATTCGGATGTCGCCGATGCCGCGCCGATCTGCGGCGAAGGCGGGATCACGCCGGCCGACCATGCCACGTTCGGCGCCTATACCCGCACCGACGCCACGCAATGGCTGACTCCGATCGCCGCCAGCCGCCCGGCCGCCGCCGCCCTTTTCCGAAAGGCGATCGCGGGACGGCCTCTGCTCGCCTCCACCGGCACCCCGCCCGGCGGCCTCGTCTTCACCCTCCGCTGCCGGATGCTTCCGAGCGCCGATTACGTCCCGGCCGCGGCCGCGGATCCCTGGATCCAATATCATGCCGAGCGCGGCCTCTACTTCCCGATGTCCGGCGGGGCCGAGCTGGAGGACATCAACCGGCTTTCCGACGAGATCGACGCTCTGGCCGCCCGCCACGGCGACGATCATCTCTCGATCGTTCCGCTGCGCCTCACGCTGCTCGAGAAGCTGATCTTGCGCGCGTCCACGCAGAGCGACGTGGCGCAATCGCAGGTGGCCGCGCTGCGGCGCAAGATCGCGGCCGGCCTGGCCAAGGCGGGCGGAGCGGAGGCGTTCCTTCCCGACATGAACCTGGTGGCCGAGATCGAACGGCTGGACCGGGCGGGCTCGACCGCCGAGGCGACGGCCGCCTACAGGGCCGGCCAGGAGGCGCTGATCACAAGGCTTCCTCCCGCCCAGGCCTATACGGCGCTTCGCGAGTGGCTTGGCCAGGACAAGGACGTTCCGGACGCCGTCCGCCGCCGGATCATCGACGCGCTGGCCGCGCGGACTCCGGGGGGCAAGGCCGACCCCGTTCGCCGCGCGCTGTTTCGCAGGAGCGGCGCCCTGGCGCGCAAGGCGGGCGACGCCGCCGCCGCGAACGCCGCCTTCGCCGCCGCCGGAATTCCAGGGGACTCCTGCAGCTCGGCGGCGGCTCCTCCGGAGGCCCGCGACCACGGCATGACGGACGAAGATTATCCGCCGGACGCGATCGAGCCCAATATCGAAGGGCTGACGGTGCTGGAGCTGGACCTCGGCGCCGAGGGGCGGGTTGCCGCCAGCCGAATCATCCTCTCGGCCCCGAGCCTCGTCTTCGACGCTCTCGTGGAGTCCAAGCTCCCGGCCTTCCGCTACAGCCCGGCCGTCGCCGATCGCGGCCGCGCCCGCGCCTGCCGGGCAACGTCGCAGACCATTCGCTGGCGGATGCCCGAGGAGGACGCCCCGGGGCCGCCGGCCTTCGCTTCCGATCCGGAGATCGGCACCTGAGCTTTCGCGTTGACGCGAACGGCCCCGCGCTTAAGGGGCCGCAATGCGCTTTTTCTCCGACAATGCGGCGGCGGCCTGTCCCGAGGCCATTGCCGCGATCGCCGGCGCGAACCGGCTCGATACCGCTTATGACGGCGACTCCTGGAGCGCCCGGCTCGACAACGCCTTCTCGGAGCTGTTCGAGACCCGGGTGACGGCCCTCTGGGTGACGACCGGCACCGCCGCCAACGGCCTTGCGCTGGCGGCGCTCTGCCCGCCGCATGGAAGCATCGTCTGCCATCGCGACGCCCATATCCAGAACGACGAATGCGGCGCTCCCGAATTCTACACGCACGGCGCCAAATTGCTGCTCGGCGAAGGCGAAGGCGCGAAGCTGACGCCGGACGCCGTCACGGCGCTGCTGGAGACGGTCCGAAACGACGTCCACCAGGCCCAGCCCGCCGCGCTCTCGATCACCAACGCGACCGAATATGGGCTGGTCTACACCGCGGCGCAGACGGCGGCGCTCGGCGAGCTCGCTCGGGCGCGGAGGCTCGGCTTCCACGTCGACGGCGCCCGCTTCGCCAACGCCGTCGTCAGCACCGGCGCTTCGCCGGCGGACCTGACGTGGCGGGCCGGGGTGGACGCGCTGAGCTTCGGGTTCGTCAAGAACGGCGGCCTGTCCGCGGAAGCCCTCATCTTCTTCGGCGACCGGCACCGCCAGGCGACCCTCTACCGCCGCAAGCGGGCGGGCCACCTCCTCTCGAAGGGCCGCTATCTGGCCGCGCAGCTCCTGGCCATGGTCGAGGACGAGGTGTGGCTTCGCAATGCGCGCTCGGCCAACGAGGCGGCCGCCCGCCTGGCCGGCGCGGCCGGACCGGACCGGCTGATCTTCCCGGTAGAGGCCAACGAGATCTTCGTCAGGGTGACGCCCGAAGAGGCGGGCAAGCTGCGCGGCCTGGGTTTCGACTTCTACGACTGGGGCCCGGGCGAGGCCCGGCTGGTGACGGCGTGGGATTCCGATCCCGCCCATGTCGACGCGCTGGCAGCGGCGATAAGGGCGCTGTGAGCGACGAATCGTCATCCCGGCGAAAGCCGGGACCCCAGGGAGAAGAGGCGCCGAGCCCTTCACCCGGCGAGGCCCCGGCTTCCGCCGGGGTGACGGGATCGGGGCAGGCCGCTCCCCTTACTCCTTCCTCCAACACGCCCATGCCGTCGGCCTCCGTCCCGAGCATGCTCCAGCCGCGGATCCTCCTGCCCTTCCTCCTCGTCACCCTGATCTGGAGCTCGACCTGGATCGTCATCAAGGACCAGCTCGGCGCGGTCCCGCCGGCCTGGTCGGTCACCTACCGGTTCATCGTCGCCGCCGCGGCGATGTTCGCCTGGGCGGCGCTGAGCGGCGCGAGCCTTCGGATCGGCCGCCGGGGACACGTCCTCGCGGCCCTGTTCGGAGTTCCGCAATTCTGCCTGAACTTCAATTTCGTCTATGCCGCGGAGCATCATGTCACGAGCGGGCTGGTGGCGATGGTGTTCGCGCTTCTGATGGTGCCGAACTCCATCCTCGCCTGGCTTTTCCTCAAGCAGAAGGCGAGCTGGAGCTTCGCCGCCGGATCGGCAATCGCCTGCGCCGGAGTCTCCTTGCTCTTCGTCCAGGAGATGCGGGCCAGCCCCACCTCAACCGGAGAGGTGCTGCTCGGCATCGGCCTCACCGTCCTCGGCGTGCTCTCCGCCTCGGCGGCCAATATCCTCCAGTCGAGCCGCGGCCTCGCGCGCTGGCCGCTCGCGAGCCTGATCGCCTGGGGAATGGTCTATGGAGTGGCCGCCAATGCCCTCTACGCGCTTGCGGTCGCCGGCGCTCCGGTGATCGAGACTCGTCCGGCCTATTGGATCGGTCTCGTCTATCTGGGGCTGTTCGCCTCGGCCCTCGCCTTTCCGCTCTATTTCGCCGTGATGCGCTCGGTCGGCCCCGGCAAGGCCGCTTATTCGAGCGTCCTCGTTCCCATCCTGGCGATGGGGTTCTCGACCCTGTTCGAAGGCTATCGCTGGTCCACCCTCGCGGTCGCGGGCGGCCTGATCGCAATGGCGGGCCTCGTCATCGCCCTCAGATCGAGGCCTGCGGCAACCGACCCTCCTCCCTGAAAGGGAGGGGCCGGGGGTGGGTCCGCCGAAGGCGGGCGGAAGCTCCGCCTCCGCAAAAGTCTCGCTTCGCTCGCCTACCCACCCCCAGCCCCCTCCCATCCAGGGAGGGGAGACATTGCGCCGCCCCCTCCCCGCTCCTAAGTCCGCGCCATGCTCGACGCCCAGAACGCTCCCGCCGCTCCGCCCGCCGCCATTCGCCGTGAGGACTACCGCCCGCCGGACTGGCTGGTGCCCGCGATCGAGCTGGAATTCGACCTCGGCGCCGAGCGGACCCGGGTCCGCTCGCGGATTCGGGTGACCCGCAACGGCGCCCACGAGCGGCCGCTCCGGCTCGACGCACAGGGGCTGGAACTGCTCGAGGTGACCGTCGACGGAGCGGCGGCGGATTACGGGCTCGAAGGGGAAGTGCTCACCGTCCGCCTCGGCGGCGGCGAAGCGATGGTTGAGACCCTCGTCGAGATCGCTCCGCGCGCCAACACCCAGCTGATGGGCCTCTACGAATCCGGCGGCATATTGTGCACCCAGTGCGAGGCCGAAGGCTTCCGGCGGATCACGCCCTTCCCCGATCGGCCGGACGTGCTCTCCCGCTACCGGGTGCGGATGGTCGCCGACAAGGCGGCTTACCCGGTGCTTCTCTCGAACGGCGACCCGGCCGGCGCCGGCGATCTCGACGGCGGCCGCCACTGGGCCGAATGGGACGATCCCTTCCCCAAGCCCTGCTACCTCTTCGCGCTCGTCGCCGGTGCGCTCAGCGCCAACCGCGACAGCTTCGTCACCCGCTCCGGCCGCACGGTCGATCTCGGCATCTGGGTCCGCGAGCCGGACCTGCCGAAGACGGAGCACGCCATGGAGTCGCTCAAGGCGTCGATGAAGTGGGACGAGGACGTCTATGGGCGGGAATATGACCTGGCCGTGTTCAACATCGTCGCCGTCGCCGATTTCAATTTCGGGGCAATGGAGAACAAGGGCCTCAACATCTTCAATTCCCGCTACATCCTCGCCGACCCGGAGACCGCCACCGACGCGGATTTCGACGGCGTCGCCGGAGTCGTCGCCCACGAATATTTCCACAACTGGTCCGGCAACCGGGTCACCTGCCGCGACTGGTTCCAGCTCTCGCTGAAGGAAGGCTTCACCGTCTTTCGCGACCAGATGTTCTCGGCCGACATGGGCAGCGCCGCGGTCAAGAGGATCGAGGACGTTCGGCTGCTGCGCGCCGCGCAATTCCCCGAGGACGGCGGCCCGCTCGCCCACCCGGTGCGGCCGGACAGCTACATGGAGATCGCCAATTTCTACACGGCGACCGTCTACAACAAGGGCGCCGAGCTGATCCGGATGCTCCACACCCTGCTCGGCCCGGATCGGTTCCGGGCCGGCTCGGACCTCTATTTCGAGCGCAACGACGGCGCGGCCGTGACCTGCGAGGACTTCGTCCGGGCGATGGAGGAAGCGAGCGGCGAGGACCTGACGAAGTTCCGCTTGTGGTACGAGCAGGCGGGGACCCCGCGGGTCCGGGCGGAACTGATCCAGGGGAACGGAACCGCCCGCCTTCGGCTCGAGCAGGAAGTGCCTCCGACGCCGGGCCAGCCGGTCAAGAAGCCGATGCCGGTCCCGCTCCGCGTCGCCCTGTTCCGGCGGGACGGCGGCGGCAAGGCGGCGGAGCGGCTGGTGCTGCTCGACAAGGCGCGCGACGAAGCGGTGTTCGAGGTCGGGGACGAGCCCCTCATCCTGTCGATCAACCGCGGCTTCTCGGCGCCGGTGATCGTCGAGGCGGAACGATCGGCGGCCGACCTCGCCTTCCTTTCCGCGCACGACGACGATCCCTTCGCCCGGTACGAAGCGATGCAGCAGCTGATGCTCGACACCTTGCTCGGCGCGATTCGCTCGGGACGGGGCGACCATCGGGCGGTGATCGACGCCGTTCGGCAGACCCTTGCCGACGAAGCGCTCGACCCGGCCTTCACCGCCGAAGCCGTGCTTCCGCCGAGCGAATCGTTCATCGGCGACCAGATGGCGGTCGTCGATCCCCAGGCCATCCGCGCCGCGAGGGACTCGCTCCGCTCCGAGGTAGGCCGGGCGCTGGAGCCGCAATGGCGGGCGGCCTATGCCTCGACCGCCGCCAATCGCTACGAATATTCGCCCGCGGCCAAGGGCGCCCGGCGCCTCAAGACGGTGGCGCTCAATTATCTGATGGCGGGCGGGGCGGGAGGCGCGGCCGCTCTGGCGAGGCGGCAGCATGACGAAGCGGACAACATGACGGATCGCCAGGGCGCCCTGGCCGCCCTCGCCAGTTCGGACGCCCCGGAGCGGCACGGAGTGCTCGCGGCCTTCTACGAGCGCTATCGCTCCGACCCGCTGGTCCTCGACAAATGGTTCACGGTGCAGGCGCTCTCCAGCCGCGACGACACGCTCGATGAGGTCGAGGCGCTCGCCGGCCATCCGGATTTCACGCTCTCCAACCCCAACCGGATGCGCTCCCTCGTCGGCGCGTTCGCCGCCAATCAGGGCGCCTTCCACGACTCCTCGGGCCGCGGCTATCGCTTTCTCGCCGACATGATCCTGGCGGTCGACCGCCTCAACCCGCAGACCGCGGCCCGGCTGGTCCCGCCGCTCGGCCGGTGGCGCCGGTTCGATCCGGCGCGGCAGGACCTGATGAAGGCGCAGCTGGAGCGGATCGTCTCGACCCCGGGCCTCAGCAAGGACGTGTTCGAGCAGGCGAGCAAGAGCCTGGTCTGACGTCGGAAGGGCATCCCGTCATCCCGGCGAAAGCCGGGACCTCGGGGAGATCCGCCGAGACTTCTTGTCCTGAGATCCCGGCTGTCGCCGGGATGACGCTGCGATCTAACGCGGCATTAACCATTCCGCGCTAAGGTCGTCATCGCCGCCAGGGGCAGGCGGCGCATCGAAAGGCCGCACCGCGTGGGCGAGACGGGCGAGACACAGCCGGAAGGCAGCGCGGAGGACCGGGTGGCGCCCCGGACCAACCTGCTCCTCGCCGCGACCGCGGAGGTCGGCGGCCGAAGCCTCGCCGTCCGAATCCGCAACCTCTCCGAAAGCGGCGCACTGATCGAGGGCGCGGGCCTTCCCGAGGCCGGAATGCCCCTGGTGCTGAAGCGGGCCGACCTGCAGGTCGCGGCGACGGTCGCCTGGGCGGCGGGGAGCCGCCGCGGGGTGAGGTTCGCCGGCCCCACGCCCGTCACCGAATGGACCGGCGGCAAGCCGCGGCCGATCGACTGCACCGGCCTTCGCGACCAGAGGCGCGTTGACGCCATCCAGGCGGACGCCCGCGCCAATCCGGTTTCCGGAAAAGGCCTGCGCGCGCCCGAGGCGCCGCCGGCTCCGGTGCCCGTTTCCAAGGATCTCGACGCCCGGCTGGCGGAGGAGCTCGGCTTCGTCCAGCGCCTCCTCGAAGGGCTTGGCGACGAGCTGATCGCCGACCTCCTCCTCGTCCAGCGCCACGGCAAGTCGCTTCAGAGCCTCGACCTCGTCGGCCAGATCCTCGGCCATGTCTCGGCCATCCTGCGCGCCGAGGACAAGGCGGCGGTGCTGGAGGACATCGGAATGGAGGATTTGCGAGCCCGTCTCAAGCGCAAGGCCATCGGGTAAGGGCGAGGCCTGCCCCTCCCGTCAACCCGGCGAAAGCCGGGACCTCAGGCCGGAAGGGCGCGGTGCGGGTCTCCACGAGGGCCCGGCTTTCCCCGGGATGACGGCGGTTCCACCTTTGCTTCAGCTCACCCCACCCACGCCGCGACTTCCGCCGCGACCTGGTTGGCCGCCTGGTTCAAGGCCGCCGGAGCGCTCGCCGCGTCGAGCGCGGCGACCGGCACGCGGGCCTCGAACCGCCGGGTCTCGACCGAATCCTTGCCGC
Source organism: Allosphingosinicella sp. (assembly GCA_036387815.1). Taxonomy (GTDB): domain Bacteria; phylum Pseudomonadota; class Alphaproteobacteria; order Sphingomonadales; family Sphingomonadaceae; genus Allosphingosinicella. Next base: position 109 of record DASVTA010000407.1, on the reverse strand, counting down.
GCGAGACGGCGGCGTCGTAGACCAGAACCGCCTCCATCCGGTCGGCGTCGAGGCCGAAGGTCTGGAGGGTCCCCGTCAGCCGCTGGCCGGGATCGAAGGTGAATTGCTT
>DASVTA010000406.1:0-13024 GCA_036387815.1 Allosphingosinicella sp. | reverse complement strand
CCACCCGAAGGGTGGTGGAGGGGTAAGAGGCGCAGGACACTGATTCTCGCGCCTTATCCTCCAACCCCGTGGCAAGTTACCCCTCCACCAGCTTCGTTGGCCCCCCTCCCCACGCTTGCGCATGGGAGGCAAATCATTGCCCCGCCCCTGCCCGCTTGCTACAGGCCCGCGCCATGCAGACGGATCGCTTCACTCCGGAGATCAGCCACGTCGCCACGCCCCGCGTCGCTTGCGACGGTGCGAGCGAAACCCATCCGGCGCTCGGCCATCCGAGGGTCTATCTGCAGATCGACGAGAAGGGGTTCGTCGACTGCGGCTATTGCGACAAGAGGTTCGTCCTCAAGGGCGGCGCGGCGGACGAGGGCGGGTCCGAGGGCTGAGCCCTGCCGTTACCCTCGCCCCGGCGAGGGGCAATGAGACACTGACGACAGGGAACCGGAACTTGCAGAAACCATCGATTCGCGCGGGCTTGACGGCAATGCTCCTGTTCGGGCTGGCCTCCTGCGGACCCGAAGCGGACAAGACGGACGCGAACGCGGCGGCGAACGGGGCGGCGAACGCGGCCGCTCCCGCCGCGTCGGGCGAGGCGCCCGCGCCTCCGTCGCCGCCCGCGGAACGCTCCCCGCTCGTGCTCGAAGGCGCGGGCATCGGCATTCCCGACGCCTCGCCGCCGCGCATCGTGTCGTTCGACACCGCCAAGCCCTCAGCGATCGATGCCGTCACCAGGGCGCTCGGGCACCCGCCCACCAAGCTCGGCGAGAATGGCGAATGCGGCGGCGGCGGGCTCGAATTCGCCGAGTGGAAGGGCGAGATCACGCTCTGGTTCGAGAACGGCCGGTTCGCCGGGTGGGACAATAAGGGCAAGCTCAAGACCACCGGCGGGATCGGCATCGGATCGAGCCGTGCCGACCTCGCCCAGCTCGCCGGCCTCGAGGTCGAGGAAAGCACGCTCGGCACCGAGTTCCGCGCCGGCGGGCTGAGCGGCATCCTGTCCTCCAAGGCCCCCGGCGGGAAGGTCACGTCCCTTTGGGGCGGCACCACCTGCGTGTTCCGCTAGGGTGAAGGGCACCGTCATCCCGGCGAAAGCCCGGACCTTTGGACGAGAAGCCTCGGTGGGTCTCCCCGAGGTCGCGGCTTTCGCCGGGATGACGTAGAGCGCTGGAGTCCCTATATCGCTGCGATGACCTATACCGATCCCCGCCGCTTCCTTTACCGCAACGATGCCCTCACCCCAGATTCCGCGCTCCGGCTGACGACCGAGGCGCTCAGGGCCTGCGACGACGGCGAGCTTTATCTTCAATATACCGTTTCCGAATCCTTCGGGTTCGACGACGGCCGGCTGAAGACCGCCGACTTCGACACCAAGGCGGGGTTCGGGCTGCGAGGCGTTTCCGGCGAGACGACCGCCTTCGCCCATGCCAACGAGCTTTCTGAGGCCGCCATCCGGCGAGCCGCGGAGACGATGGCCGTGCTCGATCCCGCGCAGGGCGCCCGGCCGGCGCCGCCGCGGCGGACCAACGCCACGCTCTACACCGATTCCGATCCGCTCAGCCTGGTGCCCTTCGCCCGCAAGGTGGAGCTTTGCCAGCAGGTCGACGCCGCGGCGCGCGCCCGCGATCCCCGGATCGTCCAGGTCTCGGTGTCGCTCGCCGGCAGCTGGGCGGTGGTCGAGATCGTGCGCCCCGACGGGTTCGTCGCACATGACGTGAGGCCCCAGGTCCGGCTCAACGTGCAGATCGTCGTCGAGCAGAACGGGCGGCGCGAGACCGGCTATCACGGGCTCGGCGGCCGCTACCTCTACGACCGCCTGTTCGACGAAGCGGCGTGGAGCCGGGCGATCGACATCGCGCTTGCCCAGGCGCTGGTGAACCTGGACTCCGTCGACGCCCCCGCCGGCGAGATGACCGTGGTGCTCGGGCCGGGGTGGCCGGGCGTGCTCCTGCACGAGGCGATCGGCCACGGCCTGGAAGGCGACTTCAACCGCAAGGGCACCTCGGCTTTCTCGGGCCGGGTCGGCGAACGGGTGGCGGCTCCGGGAGTGACCGTGGTCGACGACGGCTCGATAGCGGATCGCCGCGGCTCCCTCTCGATCGACGACGAGGGCACTCCCACTCAATGCACCACGCTGATCGAGGACGGGATCCTCAAGGGCTATATCCACGACCGCCTCAACGCCCGGCTGATGGGCGTGGAGCCGACCGGAAACGGCCGCCGCCAGAGCTTCGCCCACGCCCCGATGCCGCGGATGACCAACACCTTCATGCTCGGAGGCAATGAGGATCCCGGCGAGATACTGGCCCGAGCCGGCAACGGCATCTACGCCAAGAGCTTCGGCGGCGGACAGGTGGAGATCACCAGCGGCAAGTTCGTCTTCTCCTGCACCGAGGCCTATCTCATCGAGAACGGCAGGCTGGGAGCGCCGATCAAGGGCGCGACCCTGATCGGCGACGGGCCGACCGTCCTGACGAAGGTCGCCGGAATCGGCAACGACATGGCGCTGGACGAAGGCGTCGGCATCTGCGGCAAGGGCGGCCAGTCCATTCCGGCCGGGGTGGGCCAGCCGACCCTGCTGATCGAAGGCCTCACGGTCGGCGGCACGGCGGGCTGATGCGTCCCCTCCCCGTCATTGCGAGCGTAGCGAAGCAATCCAGCGCTGCGACCGCCCTCTGGATTGCTTCGTCGCTTCGCTCCTCGCAATGACGGGGGGGGGAATAATGGCCTGGCAGGACGAGGTCCTCGCCTTCTGGTTCGAGCTCGCGCCCGAGCAATGGTGGAAGGCGGATCCGGCGCTCGATTCCGAGATCCGCGACCGCTTCCTCGCCATGTGGGAGGAGCGGCGCGAGAATGTCCCCGAGGCCTTCCTCGGCAGCGCCCGCGACGCCGCGGCGGCCATAATCCTGTTCGACCAGTTCCCGCGCAACATGTTCCGCGGCCATGCCGACCAGTTCTCGACCGATCCGCTCGCCCTGGCCGTCGCCAAAGGCGCCGTGGAGCGCGGACTCGACGAGGCGATGAGCCCGGCGGAGCGCGGCTTCCTCTACATGCCCTTCCAGCACAGCGAGGACCTTGGAGACCAGAAGCGGTCGGTGGCCCTCTTCACCGCGCTCGGCGACGAATATCAGCTCGGCTTCGCGAGGAAGCATCACGACGTGATCGAGCGGTTCGGGCGCTTCCCCCACCGCAATTCCATCCTCGGCAGGCCGCCGCGCGCCGCCGAAGTGGAAGCCGGCGACGTGGTGCCCTGGTAATGGCGCTGGTCGAGGCCGCCCGCTTCTACGACAGCCTCGCCGCCGGCGCCGCGCAGTCGCTGCTTTCCGAGGAAGGCGTCGACAGCTTCATCTTCGACATGGGAATGACTCTCCAGGGCGTGGGCTTTGCGATCCCGGTCCGGCTGATGGTCGACGAGGACGATCTGGAGCAGGCGGAGCGCCTGCTGACCGCCGCGGGCTGAAGCGGACCCTCGTCATCCCGGCGAAAGCCGGGACCTCGGGGAGACCCGCCGGGACTTCTTGTGGGCTCCCGGCTTTCGCCGGGATGACGGCTATTGACAGCGCGGTGTGTTAAATCAACAATACACCATGAGCAATAAAGGCAGTCGTCACCCCGGACTCGATCCGGGGTCCATGAACACGGACGGAGGAATGCCGGCGCCGCCCGTGTTGATGGATCCCGGCCTTCGCCGGGATGACGGGACGGCGCCCGTCCTCGAGCTCGCCAGCCTCAGCAAGACCTACGGACGGCGGCGCGGCAAAGTCCGCGCGGTGCGCGACGTGACGCTCTCCGTCGGGCCCGGCGAGGTGTACGGCTTCCTCGGCCCGAACGGGGCCGGCAAGTCCACGACGATCCGGATGCTGATCGGCCTGATCGCTCCCACTTCCGGCGAGGCGCGGCTGTTCGGCGAGAATCTGCGCGCGAACCCCGCCGTGCTGAGCCGGGTAGGCTCGCTCGTGGACGGGGGCAATTTCTACCCCTTCCTCTCCGGCCGGCGGAATCTCGAAGTGCTGGCGAAGACTCGGGGCGGAGGCTCGAACCGGATCGACGGGCTGCTCGACCAGGTGGGCCTGGCGAAGGATTCCAAGCGGAAGGTCAAGGGCTATTCGACCGGCATGCGGCAGCGCCTCGGAGTGGCCGCGGCGCTGCTCGGAGATCCCGACCTCGTCATTCTCGACGAGCCGGTGAACGGCCTCGACGCCGCCGGGATCCAGGAGATGCGCGCCCTCATCCGCGGCCTCGCCGTCGATCAGGGCAAGACCGTCTTCCTCTCCAGCCACCTCCTTCACGAGGTCCAGCAGGTCTGCGACCGGGTCGCGATCATCTCGAACGGAGAGATCGTCCGCGAATCGACCATCGACGAGCTTCTCCGCCAGGACGACGGGCTTCGGATCGAGGCCGCGCCCGCCGACATCGCGGAGGCGACCCTCGCCTCGCGCTGGGCGGTCGAGCGGGACGGCGACGCGCTCGTCGTTCGAGCCACCCGGGCGGAAGCGCCCGAAGTGGTCCGGCGCCTGGTCGGGGCCGGCGCCGATCTCTTCCGGCTGACCCCGGAGCAGCGCAATCTCGAGGAGGTCTTCCTGTCCCTCACCCAGCCGGAGACGGACGATGCTTGAGGCGCTTGCCGCCGAAGCGCTGAAGATGCGCACCCACAAGGCGACCTGGTTCCTCGTCTGGCTCTTCCCGATCGCCTTCACGATCATCCTGGTCGGCGCCATCGTCGCGCGCGTCAGCGGCGTGGACGGTCACCAGGCGCAACCGGCCGCCGACTGGATCGAGGATACCGTCCTCATCTGGTTCATCCCCAACCAGGCCGTCGGCCGCTACCTCCTCTCCGCGTTCGTGGCGGTGATGTTCGCCGGCGAATATGGCTGGAACACCTGGAAGCTGATCGTCCCCCACCGCCGGCGGCCCTCGCTGATCGCCGCCAAATATGCGCTGACGATCATCCTGTTCGCCGTCAGCTTCCTTCTCACCGCCCTGATCACCACCGGCCTCAGCTTCGCCAAGGACCTCCTGAGCGGCGACTCGACCCCCGCGGGAGTCACCGCCGCCGCGCTGTGGAGCGCCCATTCCAAAGCCGCCCTCGCGGCGGCGGCGCCGGTGCTGATCACGGTCGGCTATGCGAGCCTCGCCGCCGTTCTGACCCGCTCGACCATCGCCGCTCTGGTCATCGCGATCGCCGTGACGACCCTCGAGCAGGTGATCGGCAATTTCGGCCCCGCGCTGTCGCTGAACTTCCCCTCGGTCGTCTGGCCGCTCTACCACGTGCTACCGGGCCATCATCTTGCCAGCCTCTCCGAATATATCCGGGAAGGCGCGGCCCTGACCCGGCCGTTCCCGGGCGGCAGGGTGGTGGACCTCGCCTGGACGACCTCGCTCGGCATCCTCGTCGCCTGGATCGCCGCCTTGTGGGGAGCAACGTTCGCGGCGTTCGGCCGACAGGACATCAATTAGAGGGCCTGAAATCCTCCCCTGCTTTTGCAGGGGAGGGGGCCATGCGAAGCATGGTGGAGGGGCCTTGCTGAGTCTCAAGAACCCCTCCACCGCGCTTCGCGCGGTCCCCCTCCCCGCGAAATCGCGGGGAGGATTTTAGGCCCGACCCGACTAGAGCAAGCCGAGGATCGGCCGCAGGTCGTAGCCCGCCGCCGCCGCGGCCGCGACGCTTTGCTCGGACGGCGCGCCCTGCTTCGCCCGGGCGAGCGCCCAAAGGAAGGCGGAGCGCGTTCCCGAGCGGCAGAAGGCGAGCACCGGCCCCTCCTCCAGCGCCTCGGCCATCGCCTCCACCTGCCCCGGCGCGAAGCCCCCGGCGACCGGGATGTGACGATAGTCCAGGCCGGCGGCCCGGGCGGCGGCCTCGATCTGAGCGGAGGAAGGCTGGCCGGGCTCCTCGCCGTCGGGCCGGTTGTTCACGATCAGGCGGATGCCCGAAGCGGCGGCTTCGTCGATGTCGTCGACGGTGAGCTGCCTCACGAAGACGAAGGTGGTTGGGTCGAGCTTGCGCAGGGGAGGGCATTACGCTCTCCGTCATCCCGGCGAAAGCCGGGACCTCGGGGAGACCGGCCGAGACTTCTCGTCCCGAGGTCCCGGCTTTCGCCGGGATGACGGGTGGTGGTCCCGGCTTTCACCGGGGTGACGATCATGAAAACCCCCGGACCACCTCGACGAACGCTTCGCCGTAGCGCTCCAGCTTGGCCTGCCCGACCCCGGACACGCGCGACAAAGCATTAAGCGTCTCGGGCCTGAGCTCCGCCATCTCGCGCAGGGTGCTGTCGTGGAAGATGACGTAGGGCGGCACTCCGGCTTCCTTCGCAAGATCGCGGCGGCGGGCGCGGAGCGCTTCGAACAGGGGATCGTGCGGGAATTCGGCCCCGGCCCGGTCGCGGCGCTTGCGCGGCGGCCGGGCCGGAGGAAGGACGAGCTCGAGCTTCTCCTCGCCGCGCAGGATCGGCTTGGCCGCCGGACCGTAGCTGAGGCCGCCGTAAGGATCGGCCCGGAAGGCGTCGCGGGCGAGCAGGGCGCGCGCCACCGGCTTCATCAGGGCCAGCTCCTCCTCGCCGGCGATCCCGAACACCGAGACCCGGTCGTGGCCGAAGCTGCGCACCTTTTCGGTATCGCGGCCGGCCAGGACGTCGGTGAGATGCTGGAGCCCGAAGCGCATCTCGGTCCGGAAGGCGGCGGAGAGGAGCTTCCGCGCCGCCTCGGTGGCGTCGACCGTGACCGGAGGCGCCAGGCAATTGTCGCAATTGCCGCAGCGCTCCGGCGGGTCCTCGCCGAAATGGCGAAGCAGCAGGGCGCGGCGGCAGCCCGCGGTCTCGACCATCGCCGCCAAGGCGTTGAGCCGCTGGCGCTCGCCCGGCCGGCGCGCCTCGGGCACCTCCGTCTCAAGCCGCTGGCGGGCGCGGGCGAAATCCTCGGCGCCCCAGAACAGCCAGGCCTCGGCCGGATCGCCGTCGCGGCCGGCCCGGCCGGTTTCCTGGTAGAAGGCCTCGATCGACTTGGGCAGGCCGGCATGGGCGACGAAGCGGACGTCCGGCTTGTCGATGCCCATCCCGAAGGCGATGGTCGCGACCATCACCATGTCCTCGGACGAGACGAACGCCTGCTGGTTGGCGGCCCGCACGCGGGCGTCGAGGCCGGCATGGTAGGGCAGCACCTTGCGGCCGCCCTCGGCGAGCTGGACGGCGAGCTTCTCGGTCTTGTCGCGGCTGGTGGCGTAGACGATCCCGGGGCCCGGCTGATCGGCGAGCAGGGTCTTGAGCTGGCTTCCGATCCCGTCGCGCGGTCGAACATGGTAGCGGATGTTGGGGCGGTCGAATCCGGCGACGATCAGCCCGTCGTCCGGGATCCCGAGCTGGACGAGGATGTCGGCTCGGGTCTGGCGGTCGGCGGTGGCGGTGAGCGCGAGCCGCGGAACGTTTGGGAAGGCGTCGAGCAGGGGCCTCAGCAGCCGGTAGTCCGGCCGGAAATCATGGCCCCATTCCGAGACGCAATGCGCCTCGTCGACCGCGATCAGGGAGAGCGGCGTGCGCTCGGCAAGCTCCCGGAACCCGCTCGTGCTCGCGCGCTCCGGCGCGGCGTAGAGGAGGTCGAGCTCACCCCTGTTTAGGCGCTGCAGGGTCTCCTGCCGGTCCTCGTCCGCCGAGGTCAGCGACGCCGCCCGGATCCCGAAGCCGGTGGCGGATCGGATCTGGTCGTGCATCAGGGCGATGAGCGGCGAGATGACGAGCGCGGTCCCCGCCCGGGCGAGCGCAGGCACCTGGTAGCAGAGCGACTTGCCCGAGCCCGTAGGCATCACCGCGAGCGTGTGCTTGCCCGCCATCACCCGGCCGATCACCTGTTCCTGGACTCCGCGAAACGCGGGGAAGCCGAACGTCTCCTTGAGGATGGAAAGGGGGGTCACGGCGTGCTGCTAGCGGATGGAGGAAGGGCGTGTCGAGGGTGGCGGCCACGGCGCAAAAGATTGGATATCCGGTATGCCGTCATTGCGAGGAGCGAAGCGACGAAGCAATCCAGCCAGGCTCGGCCGCCCCACTGGATTGCTTCGCTTCGCTCGCAATGACGGAGTTCCGCCGCCTATTCCGCCGCTTCCGCCTTCTCCTCGGCCTCGCTCTGCTGTCTCGCCCACATGTCGGCATAGAGCCCGCCTTGCCGGAGCAATTGCGCATGGGTTCCCCGCTCCGCCACGCGCCCCTGGTCGAGCACCACGATCTGGTCCGCGTCCACCACCGTGGAAAGCCGGTGGGCGATGACGATGGAGGTTCGGCGGGCGGTGACGGCGCTCAGGGTCTCCTGGATCGCCGCCTCGGTGCGGCTGTCGAGGGCGCTGGTCGCCTCGTCGAGGATCAGGATCGGCGGGTCCTTGAGCAGGGTTCGGGCGATCGCCACGCGCTGCTTCTCGCCGCCGGAAAGCTTGAGCCCGCGCTCGCCGACCTGGCTTTCATAGCCGTCGGGCAGGCTCAGGATGAAGTCGTGGATCGAGGCCCCGCGCGCCGCCGCCTCGATCTCCGCTTGGCTCGCGCCTTCGCGGCCGTAGCCGATATTGTAGCCGATCGAGTCGTTGAACAGCACCGTGTCCTGCGGAACGATGCCGATCGCCGCGCGAAGGCTCGACTGGGTCACCTGACAGATGTCCTGGCCGTCGATGGAGATGCGGCCGCCCGTCGGCTCGTAGAATCGGAAGAGAAGACGCGACAGGGTCGACTTGCCGGCGCCCGACGGACCGACCACGGCCGTTACCGTTCCGGGGGCGACGTCGAGATCGATCCCGTGGAGTATCTCGCGCTCCGGATCGTAGCCGAAGCGAACGCCTTCGAACCGCACCCGGCCCTGCGACAGGCGCAGATCGGGGGCGCCCTCCGCGTCCCTCACCTCCGCGGGAGTGTCGATCAGCTGGAACATCGCCTCCATGTCGATCAGGCCCTGGCGGATCGTCCGGTACACCCAGCCGAGCATGTCGAGGGGCCGGAAGAGCTGGGCGAGGAGGGTGTTGACGAGGACGACGTCGCCGGTGGTGAACTGTCCGCGGCTCCAGCCCCAGACGGTGTAGCCCATCGCGCCCGCCATCATCAGGTTGGTGATCAGCGACTGGCCGATGTTGAGCCAGGCGAGCGAGGTCTCGTTCTTGACCGAGGCGTCCGCGAAGGCACGCATCGCGCCGCCGTAGCGCCGGGTCTCGCGCGCTTCCGCGCCGAAATATTTGACCGTCTCGTAATTGAGGAGCGAATCGACGGCGCGGCCGATCGCCTGGTTGTCGACCTCGTTCATCTGCCGCTGAAGCTTCGCCCGCCATTCGGTGACGAAGCGGGTGAAGGCGATGTAGGCGGCGACCATGACGAGGGTCGCGACCACCAGCCCGGAGCCGAACTTGACCCCGAAGATGACGCAGATGACGGCGAGCTCGACCACCGTCGGAGCGATGTTGAACAGCAGGAAATAGAGCATCATGTCGATGCTCTTGGTGCCGCGCTCGACGATCTTGGTGAGCGCTCCCGTCCGCCGCTCGAGATGGAAGCGAAGCGACAGCCGATGGATGTGCGCGAAGACCTTCTCGGCCAGCCGCCGGGCGGCATCCTGTCCGACCCGTTCGAAGATGGCGTTGCGCAGATTCTCGAACAGCACCCCGGCGAAGCGGGCTCCGGCATAAGCGAGCACCAGCCCCACGGCGAGGCCGACGGCCGCGTCCGCTCCGCGGGCATCGCCCGACATGATGTCGATGGCGCCCTTGTAGACGAAACCCGTGCTGAGCGAGATGCCCTTGGCGAGAAGCACCAGAAGGAAGGCGATCACCACCCGAGCCTTCAGCCCGGGCTCCCCGGCCGGCCACAGATACGGCAGGAAGCGCCGCATGGCGCTCCAGCCGGCGCCGGGCGTGGTGTCGGGGGATTCGAGGGGACGCATCGGCCCTAAGGTAGGAGCGGGCAGCCCTGAACCCAAGCCGCCCTTTATACCTCCCGTCATGCTGAACTTGTTTCAGCATCGAGGGTGGAGCCGGCAGTGCAGCGGGGAACTGGACCCTGAAACAAGTTCAGGGTGACGCGAAGGGTGCGCCGGTCGGCCGTCTGAAGCCTTCGAATGTGCAACAATTGAAACAAAAAGCTCCCGGGGGCGACACAGAGCCGTGACGCGCGAGGCCCAGACTCGGCTCAAAGGCCACACCGGCCGAAGCACATGAAAACCCACGTTCGCGCATCGCCTGCGAAACGATTGGAACGGCGGGGATTCACAGGGGTTTAGCTGATCATGGGACCGGGCATCTTCATCATCGCGATCATGGGCTGCGGCGAGGCCGAGGCTCCCTGCCAGCAGGTGCGCACGCTCGAGGCGCGCTACGAGAGCCAGGCGGCCTGCACCGCGGCGACCGAAGCGGCGCTGGTGCAGAATGTGGATGTCGATTTCCCGGTGGTCGTCGCGCAGTGCGTCGCCGACGGAGCAAAGCCGGCGGCGCCCAAGGCCGGCGAGATCCAGCGGCCCGGCCCCGGCCGCGCGGATCTGCGGATCAGCCCGATCCGGAGCTGAAGCTTCCCGTCTGTCCGGACACTTCCGTTTGTGTTATGTTCCTGGTGCCGAGTGCCTCGGCGGGAGCATCTTTTCCTATGCGGATCCCTGTCACGCCGTTGACCCGGTCGCTAGGTTCGAGCCGAAGTTTCGGCCGGAACTTTAGCTCCTATGGAAGCCGAAACTTCCGAAACTTCCGAACGTTTCGAGGTCCGGAACCGGTTCGTACGGCGGCGGGTTTGCATGCTCAAACCCAGCAAGGATGAAACGATGGCGAAGAACCAGCACAACCCCGATTCGACGGATCAGGCGCTCAACCAGAACAACCAGATGTCCGACGATCCGGGCGACGGCAGCCGCAAGTCCTTCGTGACCGGCCGCGACGGCGGCAAGACGGCGGCCGAGAAGGCGCCGGCGCAGGACGAGCAGGACCAGTCGACCATCGAGGCCTTCGGCGAGGAAGGCGCCGGAATCGCGCCGAAGGAATAGGGTATGGGCGACACCGAAACCCTCGGCATGGTCCATGAGGACTCGCTCCCGGGCCATGAAAGCCGGCTCGAGCCCAAGCCCGAGTGGGCGCCGCGCTATCCTGGCTCCGGCCGCCTGGAGGGCAAGGTCGCGCTGATCACCGGCGCCGACAGCGGGATCGGACGAGCGGTCGCGGCCCTGTTCGCCCGCGAAGGCGCGGATGTCGCCATCCTCTATCTGTGCGAGCATGACGACGCCGCCAGGACCAAGGAGATCGTCGAGAGCGAAGGCCGGCGGGCGATTACCATCGCCGGCGACGTCGGCGACAAGGCTTTCTGCGAACGCGCCGTCGAGGAGACGGTGGCGAAGCTCGGAAAGCTCGACATCCTCGTCAACAATGCCGCCGAGCAGCATCCCGACGAGGACATCGCCGACATCAGCGAGGAGCAGCTGAAGAGGACCTTCCAGACTAATTTCTACGGCTATTTCTTCATGGTCCAGGCGGCGCGGCCGCATCTCAAGAGCGGCGCGGCGATCGTCAACTGCACGTCGGTGACCATGTACAAGGGCTCCGAAGCGCTGCTCGACTATTCGGCCACCAAAGGGGCGATCACCGCTTTCACCCGCTCCCTCTCGCAAAATCTCATCGGCGAGGGGATAAGGGTCAACGCTGTCGCTCCGGGGCCGATCTGGACTCCCCTGAACCCGTTCGGAGGCCAGCCGCCGGAGAAGATCCCGGATTTCGGCAAGGACACGCCCATCGGCCGGCCTGGCCAGCCGAACGAGGTGGCGCCCAGCTTCCTGTTCCTCGCCTGCGAGGATTCGAGCTACATGGCGGGCCAGGTTCTTCACCCCAACGGGGGCGAGGTCGTCAACGGTTAGAAGCCCGCGTGTTCAAGCCGCGATTCGTGCTATAGTCGGCCGCACCAACGAGGGGCGACGATGGTTAGGCTGATCACCGGCATCGTGCTCGCCATGCGCGCATGACCCGATACACGAGCTTCCGCGACTTCTGGCCGCATTATCTGCGCGAGCATTCGCGCCCGGCCACCCGCAGGCTGCATTACGCCGGCACCGGCGTCGTCCTCTTGGTCGCGCTCGCCGCCGCCGGGACCGGGGACTGGCGGCTGCTCGTGGCCCTGCCGGTGGCGGGCTACGGCTTCGCCTGGTTCAGCCACGTCGCCGTCGAACGCAACCGGCCCGCGACCTTCACCTACCCGCTCTGGTCGCTTGCGGCGGACTTCCGGATGAGCTGGCTCTGGGCGACCAGGCGGCTCGACTCCGAGCTCGACGCCGCGGGCGTGACGGAGCCGCGGCAGAGTGCGCCGGATGCAGGTTGATTTCACCGCGGCGGACTCGGCGGAGGCGGTCGCAACCCTGCTCCTCAAGCTCCGGGCCCGGGACCTCATCGACGGCGAGGAGGAAGAGGTGCTTCGCGCCTCGCTCGCGGAGATCCACGAGCATCCGGGCGGACGAACCATCGTCCGGGCGGGGACGACGCTCAGCGCGTCCACCCTGCTCGTCGAGGGGATCGTCTGCCGCTACAAGGATCTGGCCGACGGACAGCGGCAGATCATGGAGCTGCACGTGGCCGGCGACTTCGTCGACCTGCACGGCTTCCTCCTGAAGAAGCTCGACCACAATGTCGGAGCGATGACCCCGATCCGGGTGGCCATCTTCCCTCACGACGCGCTTCGGGTCATCACCGAGACCCATCCCCATCTCGGACGGATGCTCTGGTTCTCGACCCTGCTCGACGCGGCCATTCACCGCGAGAAGATCCTGTCCATCGGCCGCCGAAGCGCGGTGGCGCGAATCGCCCACATCTTCTGCGAGCTGTTCGTCCGGCTGCAGATCGTGGGGCTGGCGAGCGACACCGGCTACGCTTTGCCGCTGACCCAGGCGGACCTTGCCGACGTCACCGGGCTGACCTCGGTCCACGTCAACCGGATGCTCAAGAAGCTGCGCGACGAGAATCTGCTCACCTTCCGCGGCGGTGAGGTCGTGATCCTCGATTGGGAGCGGCTCCAGCGCCTGGCCGAGTTCGAGCCCACCTACCTCCACCTGG
>DASVTA010000405.1:0-4437 GCA_036387815.1 Allosphingosinicella sp. | reverse complement strand
TCCCTGGATTTCGGAGCGATCGGGGAGGTCCAGGCGATAACCCGCCGGATCCGCGATCATTATTCCCAGGGGCAGATCCCCGGACCCGGCTTCGACGTCAAGCGCGGCCGCGGCGGAATTCGCGAGGTCGAGTTCTTCGCCCAGATCCACCAGCTCATCCACGGCGGACGCGAGCCGGCGCTTCGGGCGCCGGCGACCCTCGACGCGCTCGCAGCCCTGAGGGAAGCGGGGCGGATCCCCGCCGGCTCGGCGGCGGATCTCGGCGAAACCTACCGGCTGCTGCGCACGGTCGAGCACCGCCTGCAAATGGTCGACGATCGCCAGACCCACGTCCTGCCGGCCGATCGGGAGGCGCTCGACAATGTCGCCCGGCTGCACGGCCTCGCTTCCCCCGAGGCGCTGCTCGCTTTGATCGAGGGGCCGGTGAGCCGCTGCGGAGCGCTCTACGACGGGCTGGCAGGGCATGGCGACGAGCGGGTGCCCATCAATCCCGAAAGGCTCGAGGCGCATCTCTCCCGCGCCGGATTCGACGATCCGGCTTCGGCTCGGCTGCGCGTGGAGGGGTGGCGAGGCGGAAAGGCTCGCTCGCTCCGCACCGCGGCGGCGGGCGAGGCGTTCGAGGCCATGTTGCCGGTGCTGGTCGAAGCGTTCGGCACGGCGCCCGATCCGATGCGCGCCATGAACCGCTTCGACGACGTCGTCACTCGCCTGCCGAGCGGAGTGAATTTCTACCGCCTGCTCGAAGCGCGGCCGGGGCTGACGGAGCATCTCGCCACCATCCTCAGCCACGCGCCCGCCCTTGCCGATCAGCTCGGCCGCCGGCCGCAATTGCTGGACGGCCTGGTCGACGCCTCCGCTTTCGAGCCGGCGCCTGCGGTCGAGGATCTGATCCGGGACTTCTCCCGCCCCGAGCGCGAAGGGGAGGATTACCAGCTCGTTCTCGACCGCGTTCGGCGGCGGGTGAACGAGCGGCGCTTCGCTTTGGGAGTCCAGCTGATCGTCGCCCATTCCGATCCGATCGAAGCGGCCGAAGGCTATTCGCGAGTCGCCGAAGCGGCGGTCAACGTCCTCGCCGGTGCCGCGATCGCCGAGTTCGAGGAGCGGCACGGGCGCGTACCCGGATCGGAGCTCCTGATCATGGGTCTCGGGCGCCTCGGCGGCGAGGCGCTGACCCATGCGTCGGACCTCGATCTGGTCTATCTGTTCAGCGGCACTCACGAAGCGGAATCGGACGGGCCGCGGCCGCTTCGAGCGACCGATTATTTCAACCGCCTGGCGCCGCGGGTGACGGCGGCGCTGAGCGTTCCGACCGCCTCCGGCCCGCTCTACGACGTCGATACCCGGCTTCGTCCCTCCGGCACCGACGGAATGCTCGCGGTGAGCCTTGAAAGCTTCGCCCGCTACCAGAGCGAGCAAGCCTGGACCTGGGAGCATATGGCGCTGACCCGTGCCCGCCCCGTCTTCGGTTCGCAGGCCGCGCGCCGCGAGCTTCAGGCGGTGATCGACGCCACGCTGGGCAAGAAGCGCGACGGGGCGCGGCTGATCGCGGACGCGGTGGCGATGCGGGCCGAAATGGCCGCCCACAAGGCCGTCAGGGGCCGCTTCGACATCAAGCTCGGACCGGGCGGCCTGGTCGATCTCGAATTCGCCGTGCACGCGCTCCAGCTCAAGCACAATATCGGCCTTCGGCCTCACCTCGAGGATGCGCTGGAGGAACTGGCGGCGGCGGGCCTTGTGGGGGCCGACATCGACCCCGCGCTGAGGCTGCTGACTCGCATGCTCGTCATGTTCCGGCTGGTTTCGCCGGCTTCGGACGAGCCGCCGGACCAGACCAAGCCTCTCGTCGCCGCCGCGTGCGGACTTCCCGACTGGAACGCTTTGCTTGCGGCGCACGACGCGGCGCGGCAGAGGGTGGCGGAGCTTTGGAGCCGGGTGGCGTCGAGCGCCTAACCGTCACCCCGGCGAAAGCCGGGGCCTCGTGGGGTGAAAGGCTCTGAGATTTATCCGCGCTGAGGTCCCGGCTTTCGCCGGGATGACGGTGGCGCCGGGATGACGTGGCGGTTGGGAGATGAAAATGCTGAGCGAAGGCGACAAGGTTCCGGACGTGACGCTGGTCAGCGTCGAGGGCAAGAAAATCAGCCCCGCCGATTTCCGCAGCCAGAAGCTCGTCCTCTATTTCTATCCCAAGGACGACACCTCCGGCTGCACCGCCGAGGCGCAGGCCTTCTCCGCTTTGGCGGACGACTTCAAGAATGCCGGCACCTGGGTCCTCGGCGTTTCGAAGGACGATTCGAAGAAGCATTCCAAATTCATCGAGAAATACGGCCTCCAGGTTCCGCTCGCGACCGATTCCGACGGCTCCGTCTGCGAGGCCTTCGGCACCTGGACCGAGAAGAGCATGTACGGCCGCAAATATATGGGGATCGAGCGCGCGACGTTCCTGGTCGATCGCGTCGGAGTCGTGAAGCGGGTGTGGCGCAAGGTGAAGGTGCCGGGCCACGCGGAGGAGGTACTCGCGGCGGCCCGGGAGCTGCCCTAGCCCCTCGATGCCGCCGACCCTCCTCCCGCGCCTGGTCAATGGACGGTTCGGCGATCCCGGGCTGTTCGTGGAGCAGCTCCACCGCCGCTCGGCCCTGCTGTTCGATCTCGGCGACCTGGCGCCGCTGTCGGCTCGCGACCTGCTGCGCGTGTCGCACGTCTTCGTCACCCATACCCATATCGACCATTTCATCGGCTTCGACGCCTTGCTTCGCGTGCATGTCGGCAGCGACAAGACGATCGAGCTGGTCGGCCCGCCGGGCTTCGCGGAACAGGTCGGGCACAAGCTCGGCGGCTATCGGTGGGATCTGATCGACCGATACAAGACCGATCTCGTTTTCCAGGTCACCGAGCTTCATCCGGACGGCCGGACGCTAGGCGCGCGATTCCGGCTGAAGCGCGCCTTCGCCCGGGAAGAGACGGGCGAGGGGCGGGCGGAGGAGGGGCTGGTGGCCCGGATCGGCGACCTGACCGTTCGCGCCGTCCTGCTCGAGCATCATGGCCCCTGCGTCGGCTACGCCCTGTCGGAACGGGCGCATGTCAACGTCTGGGGCAACCGGGTCGAGGCTTCGGGGCTCCCGAAAGGACCTTGGCTTCAGGGCCTGAAGAAGGCCGTTCTGGAGGGACGGGCCGACGATTGGCTGGTGGAGCTGCCCGGCCGGAGCCTTCCTCTGGGCGAGCTGCGCGATCTGGTCAGCCTCGGCCCGGGGCAGAAGGTCGCCTACGTGACCGACGTCGCCGACACTCCAGCCAACCGTGAGGCGATCGCCGGCCTCGCCCGGGGCGCCGACATCTTCTTCCTCGAATCCTGCTTCGCCGCCGACGAAACCGAGCGCGCCGCGGCCCGGGCGCATCTGACGACTCGGGCGGCGGGCGAGATCGGCCGCGCCGCCGGCGCGCGCCGGCTGGAGCCGTTCCATTTCTCGCCGCGCTACGAAGGCGAGGAAGAGCGCATGCTCGCGGAGGTGGCGGCGGCGTTCAGCGGCGGCTCAGCGCCGCGTTGACAAACCGGGCGCCTTGCATCAGCCTGGAAGGGATGAAGCCGATGAGCGCCTCCGCCGCCGTTCCGAACGCGACGATCTCCGCCGCGGCTTCCAGCTATTATTATTACGGAATCGCTCGGGCGGGACCGGAATAGCGCGCGCTTAACAAGCCAAGCTCAAACCGACCCCGTCCGGACCTTCCGGGCGGGGTTTTTCACGTGGAGAGACCCGATGTTCGCCGATTTTACCGAAACCCTGCCGCCGCCGCCGCCGGCCCGCCCGCCGGGGACGGCCGAGGACTGGACGATCCCGCAGCGCTGGGAGCGCTTCGGCGCCGAGGAGCACCGGGTGTGGGACGTGCTATACGCCCGGCAGCGCCGCAAGCTCGCCGGCCGCGCCGTCGCCGCGTTCGAACGCGGGCTCGACAGCCTGCTCCTGTCGCGTTCCGGGATCCCCGACTTCGACGATCTGAACGAGCGCCTGTTCGCCCGGTCCGGCTGGACGGTGGTGGCGGTGCCCGGGCTGCTTCCGGACGAGATATTCTTCGCCCATCTCGCCCGCCGCCAGTTCCCCGCCGGCAACTTCATCCGCCCGGCGACCAGCCTCGACTATCTCGAGGAGCCGGACGTGTTCCACGACGTGTTCGGTCATGTCCCCCTGCTCGCCGATCCCTGGTTCGCCGACTTCATGCAGCGGCTCGGCGAGGAGGGGCTGAAGGCGGTGGAGCTGGGCAAGGTGGCCGAATTCTCGCGCCTCTACTGGTTCACGGTCGAGTTCGGGCTCGCCCGAGAGAATGGCAAGCTCAAGATCTACGGCGCCGGGATACTGTCGAGCTTCGGGGAATCACATTATTCACTGGAGAGCGCGAAGCCTCACCGGATCGGCTTCGACCTCAAGCGCGTCCTTCGTACCCGCT
>DASVTA010000404.1:0-8906 GCA_036387815.1 Allosphingosinicella sp. | reverse complement strand
CGGATTTTGGAAGTTTCCGACCCAATCGGGCACGCCGAAGTGGCAAAGGTCCACGATCGGCGTGATATTGCGACGCTTCAGTTCGGCGAAGCTCAGGTCGGTGAATTCCCAATCGTGCTTGTTGGGCCCGAGCAGGGTGCGATGGAGCGGCGGCCCGTAGCGCAGGAAATGGATCCCGAGCTCCTCGACGCAATCGAAGTCGGTGCGCCAATGGCGGTAATGCCCGCACACGTCCATCTGGTCGACCCGGCTTCGGCCGCCGTTGATGGTCGGGATGCTGTTCTCGATCCCGGTGGCGAAGATGAAGTTGGCGATGACGTACCTCCCTGCTGGGGTGCAACGGCTAACCCGCGCGCGTCGGCGGGACCAGCCTCAAGCGCGCTGCTGGTCCCAAAAAAGATTCCGACGACGGCGCGATGTCGGCCCTTCCCGATCCTGAAACCTTGTTTCGAACGGGATGACGGCCTCTTGAGCCGGGATGACGTCCTGAATCCGCTGGGCTCGCCCGCCCCGGGGCGTTATCGGCGCGCGGATGAACATGCGCTTGGCTGAAGGATTCATCGCCGTCGACTGGGGCACGACCAACCGTCGCGCCTGGCGGATGGAGCGGGGCGCCGCCGTCGCCGCCGAGATGGAAGACGAGAAGGGCATATTGGCGGTCGCGGCGGGCGGCTTCCCGGCGGCCGTCGCCGAGATCCGAGCGCGGCTCGGCGACCTGCCGATGCTGATGGGCGGGATGATCGGCTCGAACCGCGGCTGGGTGGAAGCGCCTTACGTCCCCTGCCCCGCCGGTCTGCCCGAGCTTGCCGCCCGGCTTCACTGGATCGAGGGCGAGCGGGCCGCGATCGTCCCCGGAGTCGCCTTCGATTCCGGCGGCGCCGCGGATGTCATGCGGGGCGAGGAGGTGCAGGTCCTCGGCGCCTATGCGGAAGGCTGGATCGGACCCGATTCCGCGCTCTGCCACCCGGGCACGCACAACAAATGGGTGCGGCTCGAGGACGGGCGAATCGCCGCCTTCCGGACGGTGATGACCGGCGAGCTGTTCAACCTCCTCAAGGAGCACAGCATCCTTGCCGACCTGCTTTCGGCTCCGGCCGAACCCGGCGCCGCTTTCGAGGCGGGTGTGAGGCACGGTCTGGAAGAGGACGACCTCACCGCCGAACTATTCTCGGTCCGCGCCCGGACCCTGCTCGGCAAGGCCCCCCGGGAAGAGGCGGGCGCCTATGCCAGCGGACTTCTCATCGGCGCCGACCTCAAGGTCGGCCTCCGCCTGGCGGGCGAGGGCGAGATCGTCGCCATGGGCCGGCCGGAGCTCACCCGCCTGTTCCGTGCCGCGCTCGCCGCCGCGGGCCGGCAGTCCCGGGCGGTGGACGGGGAAGCGGCCTTCCTGGCCGGGGTGCGGCATATCGCGGAGTTGGTTCGATGAAAGCTGACGAAATGCTCGGGCGCAGGCTAAGCGAATGCCCGCTGGTGGCGATCATCCGCGGAGTCACTCCCGGCGAGGTGGAAGCGATCGGCTCGGCGATCTTCGAAGCCGGAATCCGGATCATCGAAGTGCCTCTCAACTCCCCGGATCCGCTGGCCAGCATCGAGCGGCTGGCCCGAAGCTTCGGCGATTGCGCGCTGATCGGCGCGGGCACCGTGCTTCAGGCGGCGGATGTCGCCCGGGTGCGCGACGCCGGAGGGCGGGTGATCGTCTCCCCCAACACGTATCCGCCGGTGATCGAGGCTTCGGCGGCGGCCGGCCTCGTCTCCCTCCCGGGCTTCTTCACCCCGTCCGAAGCCTTCGACGCGCTTCGGGCGGGGGCGACCGGGCTGAAGCTTTTCCCTGCCGAGGGCGCTTCCCCGGCGGTGGTCAAGGCGCAGCGGGCGGTATTGCCCAAGACCGTGCCCCTGCTCGTCGTCGGCGGGGTCAGCCCCGGCAACATGAAGCCCTGGCTGGACGCCGGGGCGAACGGCTTCGGCCTCGGCTCGGGCCTCTACAAACCGGGACAATCGGCTCAGGAGACGGCGGCGAAGGCGCGGGCTTATGTGGAGGGGCTGAGGAGCGGATCGCCGCTGGATGATATGTAGCGTCACCCCGGCGAAAGCCGAGCCGCAGCGAATGGACCGGCCTTTTCCGCCTCGACCGCCCGGCTTTCGCGGGACATTTGCCTAAGCCTTGTGAAACGCTCGGAGGCAAAGCCGCTCCCCTGAAGGGGAGGGGCTAAGGCCCAGCGAGTTGCGCAAGGTCCCGGCTTTCGCCGGGACGACGGCTATTCCAGAGCCGCTTCGGCCTTGGCGAAAGCCGCCGCGTCGTCGACGTCCAGCCACCAGCGGCCGCCGCAATCGTGGACGAAGGCGAGGCCGGCCCCGGCAAGCGCCTGTACGCCTTCCGAAAGCGATCCGGAGCCGCCACCGGACAGGCTCGAGCGCAGGGCATCGAACAGGGCCGGCGTCGCGATGAAGATCCCCGTGTCGATCGCGTCGTAGCGCTCCAGGGTCTTGCCGATCCGAACGATCCGCCCGCCTTCGCCGATTTCGATCTTGGTGGCGTCGTCCAGGTCGAGACGCGGATCGTCCACGTCGAAATCGGCGGCCAAAGTCAGCGCCGCGCCGGTTCGGTCCGAGGCGACCATCGCGGCCAGGATCGCCGGATCGAAGAGATGGTCCGACATCAGCAGTGCGAACTCGCCGGCGAGCTTCGGCTCGGCCGCCAGCACGGACAATCCGTTGGGGCGGTGCCATTCGGAATTGTGCACGATGTCGACGGGAAGCGCGGTGCGGGCGGCGAGATCGTCAAGCATCGCTTCCAGCGGTTCCGGCTCATAGCCGGTGACGACGACGAACCCGGTGACGCCCGCGGCGGCGGCCGCTTTCACCACATGCTCGATCAGGGGCAGCCCGCCCACCCGCGCGAGCGGCTTCGAAGGCGCGATGCCGCGCAGGCGCGTGCCCTGCCCTGCCGCTATGATAAGGCACTTCATAGGGAGGCGCCTTAGAGGGAGCTTCATCCCCGCGCGAGAGGCAAGTCTGGCAAATCGCGGCGGACGATCTTACCTAGGCGTGGAAACCAGGAGGCGAACGATGCGCAAGACCCTGACCCTGCTTATCCTCGGCCTGACAGCCGCGGCGGCCGCGCCCGCCGCCGCCAGGGAGCGGAACGGCGAGACCGTCATCCCCTTCATGAGCAGCCTCAACGCCGTCGAGTGGAAGGCCGCCTCCGACGATTCCCTCTACCTGCGGGGTCCGAAGGGAGACTGGTTCTTCATCCGGACGATGAACCGCTGCACCCGGCTGAGGAGCTCGCCGGGGATCGGTTTCCAGACCTCCGCCCGCGACCAGCTCGACCGCCACGGCGCGATCCTGGTCCAGGGCGTGCGCTGTCCGGTCGAAAGCATCACCCGTTCGGACGGGCCGCCGAGGAAGCGCAAGTCCAGCTAGAGCGTGATTGTCTCAATCTGACAAATCGGGTCATCCCGGCGAAGGCCGGGATCCATGAACACGGCTGGTCTGACTGGAGCGAAGACGGTGTTCATGGATTCCGGCCTTCTCCGGAATGACGGCGCAAGGAAAAAGGCCGCCGCGACATCGGTCGCGGCGGCCCTTTTTTCGAATGACCGTAGTCAGCAGCCCCTGGTCAGAAGCCCATGGTCAGGGTTGCGCTGACCGTGCGGGGCGCGCCGATCTGCACGAAGTTGGGGTTGCCGTACGCGCCGATGGTGGCTCCGGTCGTGGTGATCGACTGGTTGAGGCCGCCGCCGAACCCGCCGACGTAGAACTGGTTGAACAGATTGTAGACGTTGAGCTGCAGGTGGCTCCGCTCAAGCCCGATTTTCGCCAGGCTCAGGCGCGCGTCGAGGTTGACGAGCCAGTAAGCAGGCGCCGCCGCCGGGAAGATCTGGGTGATGCCCGACGGAGTGATGACGTTGCCGCTGAAAGTCGGCTCGTTGGTGTCGTAGACGAAGCGCGGGCCCGTCCGCTTGCCGGTGATGCCGATCTCGACCGGACCGAAATTGCCGCGGACGGTTCCGCCGTAGGTGTATTTCGGAGCGCCGGACTCGCGCTTGCCCGCGGTCGGAGCGAAGATCTGGACGCCCGAAGCGGTGCAGCCCGGGAATTTCGCGGTAACCTGCGCCTGGTTGCAGACGAAGAGCAGCAGGTCGTCCTTGATCTCGGACTTCAGCGCCGAGCCGAACACGTAGAGGCTCAGCTGCTTGATCGGCTGATAGGATATGTAGCCGTCGATCCCGTATTTATCGACCTTGCCGAGGTTGCGGAAGGTGCTGACGTTGAGCTCGGGATCGAAGGCCGAGGCCGTACGGTCCGTATAGCGGTTGAAGAACCCGCCGAGCTGCGCCTGGATCTGGCGGCTGCGGTAGCGGACCCCGACGTCGAAATTGTCCGTCTTCTCCGGGTTCGGAGAGGCCGCGTCATTGTCCGGGGCGAAGAAGAAGGCGTTGTAGAGGTTGTCGGTGCTCGGCACGGACAGGCCCTTCGCATAATTGGCGAAGATGCTCATCCGCGGCATGATGTCGAAGGTGAAGCCGACGTTGGGCAGGATCGCGTCATATTTGAAGACGCGCTGCTGCGGGCCCTGCACCGTCGGGTTCAGCGCCGCGTAGGTCGTGTAGCGCGGATCGCCCCGGCCGAAGCATTCGACGAAGGTCGTGCCGCTGGCGGCGCAGAAGTTGTTGAGCTCGCGCTTGAAGAACGGCACCCGAAGGCCCGCGTTCACGACCAGCTTGCCGTCCAGGAACTCGCCGCGATACTCGCCCCAGAGCTGGTTGAGGATCGCATAGGACAGGCGGTCGCGCTTCTGGAGGTTGACGCCGGTGACGTCGGCCTGAGCCACGTCGATCGAGAAGACGCTGAACGGCTCGCCGTTCGGCGCCAGCAGGCCGACTTCGCCCGTCTGACGATGCCGGGCGCGATCGAAGGTATAGCCGGCGCGGACGGCGTGATCGTCGTTGATGTCGTAGCGGACGCCGGCGATCACTCCGAAGCGATGAGTCTGCGTCTGGCTCGGGGCGAGCACGGTGACCGTGTCCAGAGTGTCGCCGTCGCCGTTGATGTCGCGTCCGAAGAAGGGCGATCCGCCGAGATAGCCGGCGACGCAGGTGACCGTCGGGCCGTTCGGAGTGGTGCGGCAATTGGCCTGTGCGGGCTGGTTGCCCGGGCCGGTCTTGGGATCGATGTCGCGAAGGCCTTCGTTGCCGGTCACGGTGCCGCCGCCGTTCGCCTTCACATATTGATAGCTCGGATCGACGGTGAGCGTGAACGCGCCGAAGGAGAGGCGGGACGCAAGCCGGATGTTGCCGGTGTTCGACGGGTTGTAGCGCCGGTCGAACTCGGTTCCGCAGCTCGCATAATCGCCGTTGGGATCGGGCGTGTTGATGAAGCCGTTCGGGATTCGCGACGGCGCCGGAGCGTCGGCGACGCCGGGCTGAGCGATGTCCGTAAGGCACGGATAGTTGAGCGAATAACGCCGCTCGTCATTGTTCATCGGAAAGCGGTTCTGGGCCAGCGTTCCGACGATCCGAGGGACCGTGGTTTGGTTCGGCGCCGTGCCGATGACACGGGTCGTATCCCAGCGCAGCGGCGCCGAGCTTCCGGAATTGTTGCGGTTCTGGTTGTAGTGGCCGGCGATGGAGACGAAATCGCCGCGCGTGCCGATCGGCTGATGGATCTTCGCGTTATACTGCTGCTTCTCGATATTCCCGTAATTGTTGAACGGGTTGTCGTTGGAAGACTTGGAAGCGGTGAAGAAGGCGCGGGTGCGCCAGGGCGTGAAGTTGCCGGTCTCGATCATGCCGAAGACACGGTGGAAATCATATTCGCCGATCGAGGCCGAAACCATCGCGCCCATCTCTTCCCTGGGGACGATGGTGCGGTAGTTGACGGTTCCGCCCGCCGCCGAGGCGGTCGGGCTGTCGACGTCGGTCGTGCCGAGGTTGACGTTGACCTCGCCGATGATCTCGGGATCGAACTGCTGGTTCGAGTAGACGGCGTAATTGCCCGAATCGTTGAGCGGGATGCCGTCGACGGTGAGGGAGACGCGATCCGCCGAGAAGCCGCGGATGTTGAGCGTTCCGCCCGAGGAGCCGTAGGCGTCGTTGTTCTGGAAGCTGACGCCCGGGATGAGGTTGATCGTGTCGAGGATCGACTGGCCCGGGTTCTGGCGGGCGATCACTTCGGAGGTCAGAGCGGCCTTCGCCTTGCTCGTGTCGGGCGCCTGGATTCCGCCGACCTCCATGTTGCGGGTGCCGGTGACGACGATCGTCTCTTCTTCCTCGAAGTCCTGCGAGCCGGTAGACTGAGCGAAGGCCATGGCAGGCATGACGAGCGCGGTCGTCGCGCAAAACAGCGAAAGCTTCTTCATGGTAGCTAATTCCCCTCGGAGGCCGAATCGCCTCGTTCCCGGCGCCTGCTATAGCCCCATCAAGGCGATTCGAAGACTCAATCTGTGCGCCAGGGCAAAAAAGTTAGCCTAGGTTGCAGCGATGCCGCACCGCCTCCTAAGCGATTGATATCATTATGGGAACGAATCAGGATCGAGCCCCCGCGCGAGGGGCGTCGAGGCTCCGGCCGAAGGCCACGGCGAGCGACACCAGCGGCGGCACCAGGACGATGGAAAGCACCACTTTCGCCAGCATCTGGCCGAGCAGCAGGTCGCCGATCGGGAACTCGCCGTAGAAGGAGATCGAGATGAAGAGCAAAGTGTCGACGATCTGCGAGAGCACCGCCGCGATGCCCGCGCGGAGCCAGACCACCCTTCCCTCGCCCTTGCCGCGAAGGGCGCTGAAGATGGTGACGTTGAGGAATTGCGAGACGCCGTAGGCGATGATGCCCGCGATCCAGATGCGCGGGGTTCCTCCCATGATCGTGGTGAAGGCGTCCAGCCGCTCCGCGGGCATGTCGTGTGCGGCCGGCAGCTTGAGGACGAAGATGGCGAGGAGGATCGAGAAGACGAGCGGAGCGAAGCCGATCAGGACCAGCCGGTTCGCCGTCTCCCGCCCGTACAATTCCGCGACCGCGCTCGAGGCGATGACGAGGAGGAGGAAGGCGAAGATCCCGGCTTCCACCGCCAGCGGTCCGAGCGCCACCTGCTTGTTGGCGAGCACTCCGGCGATGCAGACCATCCCGCCGTAGAAGATCGAGTAAGCGAACAGGGCGCGGGGAACGCCGGCTCCCGAGGCTCCGCTCGAGGCGGAGGCGGAGGCGGTGGCGGCGGCTGGGACTTCTGTGGTCATGCGCCGTGCGTAACGGCTTTCGCCGCCGGCAAAAAGGGCTTTCCGTCGAGCCATTCTCCGGCCATCTAGGCGGCCCTTCCTGATCCAAGTCATGAAAGCACGGCCGCCTTGACAGACATCCGCCTCGACGTGCTTGCGATCGGCGACGCCGTGGTCGACGTCATCGCCCGGGCGGACGATTCCTTCCTGGCCGACGAGAAGCTGGTCAAAGGCTCGATGCAGGTGCTCGACGCCGAAGGAGCGACCAGGCTCTATTCCAAGATGCGCCAGGCGCGTGAGACGAGCGGAGGCTCGGCGGCGAACACGGTCGCCGGGGTGGCGGCGCTCGGCGGCCGCGCCGGCTTCGTCGGGCAGGTGGCCGCGGACCAGCTGGGCGACATCTTCATCCACGACATCCGGGCGCTGGGAGTCGAGTTCCTCACTCCGCCCAAGGCCGACGGCCTGCCGACCGGCCGCTGCCTCATCCTGGTGACGCCCGACGCGCAGCGGACGATGAACACCTTCCGCGGCGCCGCCCACGAGCTGACCGTGGAGGCGCTCGACGGCGAGCAGATTAGGGGCTCGGCAATCCTCTATCTCGAAGCCTATCTGTGGCGATCGGAGGGGCCGCGGGCGGCGATGTACGAGGCGATGCGGATCGCCCGCGAGGCCGGACGCAAGGTCGCGTTCACGCTCTCCGACATCGCCTGCATCGGCCCTCACCGCGCGGAGATCGTCGAGATGCTGGACAGCGGCGCGATCGATCTCCTCTTCGCCAACGAGCTCGAGATACTGGCGCTCGCCGACGTGGCGGACCTGGACGAGGCGCTCGCCGCCATCCAGGACAAGGTTCGGGTGCTGGTCGTGACCTGCGGCGCCGACGGCGCGCTCGCGGTCGAGGGCGGCCGGCGGGTCAGCGTGCCCGTAGCCCGGATCGGCGGCGGGATCGTCGACACGACCGGCGCCGGCGACCTCTTCGCCGCCGGATTCCTGGTCGGCCAGGCCGAGGGCCGGCCGATCGAGGAGAGCCTTCGCATCGGCTCGATCGCGGCGGCCGAGATCATCTCCCATTTCGGCGCCCGGCCGGAAGGGGACCTTCGCCGGCTCGTGGAGGAACGGCTGTGAAGCGGCTCGCCGTCTACTGCGGCTCATCGATGGGCGCCGACCCGCTCTTCGCGGACGTCGCGCGGTCGCTCGGCCGGGAGATGGCGGGCCGGGGCATCGACCTCGTCTACGGCGGCGGCCATCGCGGGCTGATGGGAGTCGTCGCCGATGCCGTGCTCGAAGGCGGAGGCAAGGCGTTCGGAGTCATCCCGCAGGCGCTGGTCGACCTCGAAGTGGCGCACAAGGGGCTGACCGAGCTCCACACCGTCACCTCGATGCACGAGCGCAAGGCCAAGATGACGGAGCTCACCGACGCCTTCATCGCCATTCCGGGCGGAATCGGCACCCTGGACGAATTGTTCGAGGCCTGGACGTGGAACGCGCTCGGCTATCATTCCAAGCCCTTCTGCCTCTTGAACGTGGCGGGCTTCTGGGACCGGATGATCGAATTCCTCGATCATGTGACCCGGAGCGGCTTCATGTCGCCGGCGCGCCGGGCCCAGCTCCTCGTCGCCGGCGATATCGCCGAAGCCATCGAAAAGCTGGACGAAGCCGAAAAAGCCGCCGAAACCAGGATGGTGTGGTAATCCT
>DASVTA010000403.1:0-3473 GCA_036387815.1 Allosphingosinicella sp. | reverse complement strand
GCGAACGTCGGCGAGGGCGGCCTTGATCAGGCGGCTGCCGATCCCCTGCCCCGCAAGCGCGTCCGGCACCTCGGTGTGGGTGAAGGTGATCCGCCCGGCCCGAAGCCGGTAGGCGGCGAGGGCCAGCTGCCCGTCGACCTCCAGCTCATATTGGCTCTTCACTTCGTTGTTGGTGACTTCGCCGTTCATCCGCTCTCTCCTCTTCATCCGTCATTGCGAGGAGCGCAGCGACGAAGCAATCCAGCTCATGAAACCGCGGCGCAAAGGTGGATTGCTTCGCTTCGCTCGCAATGACGGTCAGGGCGCCTTCATCGGCGCGATGACCTGCTCGGCGAAGCGGTCCATCTCCTCCGCCTGCGGGCTCATCTGGAGCAGGAGCAGGTCGAGCCCGGCCGCTTCATATTCCTCGATCCGCTCGCGCAATTGCTCGGGGGTGCCGACGAAATTGGGCCTGAGGCCGCGGTTGGAGACCGAATATTCCTGGAGCTTCAGCTCCCGCTCGAGCTCGGTTCCCGAAAGCCACTGGTCGAAATTGTCGAAGCCCCTGGGCGGCTTCGGCGGAAGCGCGGTGATCCGCTCGAGCTCCCTCTTCGCCTCGGCCTCGCTGTCCCGGACGACCGCAAAAGCGGCCATTCCATATTGCATCGCCGGCCTGCCCGTCCGCTCGCGCCGTTCCGCCATGTCCGAAATCTTCGGCGCCACCGCCTCGGCCGGATCGCCATGCATCACATAAGCGTCGCACTGAGTCGCGATCATCGTCTTGGCCGCCTCGCTTTCGCCGCCGGCGTAGATCGTCGGCCGGGGCTTGCGCACCGGCTTGGGCTCGCAGATCGCGTCCTTCAGCCGGTATCGCTCGCCTTCGTAGGTGAAGCGTTTCTCGCTCCAGAGCCCGTCGATCACGTCGAGCCATTCGCGGGTGCGGGCGTAGCGATCGTCATGCTGATCGAACTCGAGCCCGTATTGGATCGCCTCGTCCGCCCACCAGGAGGAGACGACGTTGAGCGCGAGCCGCCCGCCGCTGATGTTGTCGATATTGGCGGCCTGCTTGGCGAACAGGGCCGGCTGGTGGAAATTGGGCCTGACGGCGACCATCAGCTCGAGCCGCTCCGTCACGGCGGCGAGCGCGGCGGCGGTCGACCAGGCGTCGAGCGCCGGTTCCTCCACGCCCTTGATGTCGTTCAGGTTCAATTCGGCGATCAGGCTGAGGTCCCAGCCCGTCTCCTCGCTTCGAAGGGTGAGCCGGCGGACATAGTCCCAGCTCGCCTCCATGCCTTCGTCCTCGATATTGCGGAGCCAGCCCCCGAAGACCGGCATCCAGTAACCGAACCGCATTTCACTTCGCCTCCGTGATGGCCGCTTCGAGGAAATCGACGAGCCGGTCGTGCGGGTCCCAGCCGAGCACGTCGAGCGGCTTAGCGACGAAGTTCGAAAGCGCGTTGATGTCGTAGAAAAGCGGTGCGCCGTCGCGGTCGTCGACCAGATATTCGACTCCCCCGACGTCGAGCCCCGCAGCCCGGGCGATGCGCTCGGCCGCCTCGATCAGCTCCGCCGGCGGGGTCACCGCCGTCATCCGGACCGCCGCCCGCCCCGGCTGGGCGAGGCAGGCGTCGGCGGGGCAGAGGTCGAAGCTGTCGCCGCCGCTCTCGACCTTGATGGCGTAGAGGAAGCGGCCCGCCAGCGTCTCGACCCGGGTGATTATCCCGTCGCGCGCGGGCACGTAATCCTGGAGCAGGAGGACGGAATCGACGCTCTCCGGCACCGTTCCGTCGGCGATAGAGCGCGCGAGCTCGTCCTCGCTCGAATAGCGGACGATGCCGGCGCCGGAGCCGCCGATATTGGCCTTGACGAGCAGCGGCCAGCCCATGGTCCGAGCCGCGTCGAGCAGGTCGGCTCGGCGGTGGACGACCCGGGTGCGCGGCGCCTTGCAGCCGAGCCCGGCGATCAGCGAGAGCTGCCGCGCCTTGGAGGAATCGACGGCGATCACCTCCGCGCCGTTCAGCACCCGGGCGCCGTTGGCGGCCCAGTGGGCGAGCAGGCTTTCGGCGTAGAAGATGCCGTGCTCCGCCTCTCGAAGGAAGCTCGACATGGCGACCCGGCTGAGGACGACGGGCGCGGGAATATCGCCCGAGGCGGGGTCGAAGCTGTGGTCGGAAAGGCGGATCGCCTCGAAGCGCACGCCGCGCCGGTCGAGGGCCGCGAAGAGGGGCTCGAACCAGGTCGGGTGCTCGTAGAGGATTGCGAGATCGGGTTTCATGCGGAAGCGCACTTGGGGATGAATGAAGGAATGTGAAGGCTTCTCTGCCTCCCCATGCGCAGCATGGGGAGGGGGACCACCCGAAGGGTGGTGGAGGGGTAGCTGGAACAGGCCGCGCCATCTACCCCTCCACCATGCTTCGCATGGTCCCCCTCCCCATCTTTGATGGGGAGGCAATCAAAGCCCGAACGGGTAGGTCTCGTCTTCGCCCGCGGGCGGCTCCTCGGCGCCCGGAAGCGGGGTCACGGCCTCGGTTTCGTCGAACCAGACCCAGGCGTCGAACTGGTTGGGGAGGACCGCCTGGGCATAATGGCTCCAGCGCTCGGTGTCGGGCCGGTAGATGACTCCGATGAAGCGCTCCAGCCGCGGCTCCAGCAGCGCTTCGACCGCCTCGTCGTTCACGCCCTCGCGCATGTCGAGGAGGAAGCGCGCAACGCCGCTGTCGTGGCACAGCCGCTCGTAGCTCTCGGGAAGCGAGGCCCGGACCTTCTTCACCTCCATCGGCTCGTCCCAGTCGTCCGCCGCGGCCACCGTCCCCGTATGGGTGCCGAAGCCGATCAGCCGCGCCTCGCCGCCGAACCTTTCCTTGACCAGCTGGCCGATGTTGAGCTCCTCGCGCACCTGGCCCATCTCGGTATGGGCGGCGTTGCCGATATGGCTGTTATGCGCCCAGACCACCGCTTTCGAATCCGGCCCCTTCGCGTCGAGAAGCTGGCAGAGCGTCTCGAACATGTGGGTGTCGCGCAAATTCCAGCTTTCGGCCGAGCCGTAATACATGACCCGGTAATAGGCTTCCGCATTCTTGATCAGACGGGCGTTGGCGGCGGCGTCCAGCCATTCGTCGCATTCGGGCGAGAGGCAGTCCATCC
This sequence comes from Allosphingosinicella sp., assembly GCA_036387815.1. Classification (GTDB taxonomy): domain Bacteria; phylum Pseudomonadota; class Alphaproteobacteria; order Sphingomonadales; family Sphingomonadaceae; genus Allosphingosinicella. The sequence goes on along the minus strand of DASVTA010000403.1, from coordinate 350 downwards.
GCCGTCCCATCAGCTCCCTCAGCATCTGGACGACGCCCTCCTCGCAGCGGCCATAGCCCTCGGTGATCGCGACCCGGCCGTAGGCGGCGGGATCGTGCGCCCAGGGCCTGAGGCAGCCGTAACGCTCGCGCGCCACCCTCGCGGCTTCCGGATCGGCTTCGTCGAGGAAGTCGATCACCGCCCGGATCGATCCTCCCAGATTGTAGAGATCGAGCCCGTAGAAGCCCGTCATCGCCTCGTGGGCGAGCGGCCGGTTGTGCGCCCGGAGCCAGCGGACGAGGGAGTCCACCTCGCGATTGCGCCACATCCAGGTGGGAAAGCGCTGGAACGCCGCCTCCTCGCCTTCCCGG
>DASVTA010000402.1:0-5531 GCA_036387815.1 Allosphingosinicella sp. | reverse complement strand
CCAGAAGCTCGAGGAAATCATCCTCACCCGCGCCCGCGATCTCCGCCGGAACGCCATCGCCAGCTAAGGAGCAAGCCTGAAATGGCGGCGCGTTTCAACCCGCTCGAGGCCGACGCGCGCTGGCAGCAGGTGTGGGAAGAGCAAGGCACTTTCCACGCCTCCGGCGACGGCGCCCGTCCTCGCGCCTACATCCTCGAGATGTTCCCTTATCCATCGGGGCGCATCCATATCGGCCATGTCCGCAACTATGTGATGGGGGACGTCCTCGCCCGCTACAAACGGATGAACGGTTTCGACGTTCTCCACCCCATGGGCTGGGACGCATTCGGGATGCCGGCCGAGAATGCGGCGATGGAGAAGAAGGTCCATCCCGGGGACTGGACCCGGTCCAACATCGACACGATGCGCGCGCAGCTGAAGCTGCTCGGCTTCGCGATCGATTGGACTCGCGAGTTCGCCACCTGCGACCCTTCTTATTACGGGCACGAGCAGGCGCTGTTCCTCGACCTCTACGAGGCGGGGCTGGTCTACCGCAAGCAGAGCGAGGTGAACTGGGATCCGGTCGACATGACCGTGCTCGCCAACGAGCAGGTGATCGACGGACGCGGCTGGCGCTCGGGCGCGCTGGTGGAGCGGCGCAAGCTCAGCCAGTGGTTCCTCAAGATCACGGATTTCGCCGAAGATCTGCTCGATGGCCTCGGCCGCCTCGACCAATGGCCCGACAAGGTCCGGCTGATGCAGGAGAATTGGATCGGCCGAAGCCGGGGGCTTCGGTTCACGTTCCGCCTGGACACTCCCCTCCCTGGAAGCGAGGGGCTGGGGGTGGGTAGCGAGCGAAGCGAGCTGTCCGACTCCGAGTTTCGGCAGCCTTCGGCGGAACCCACCCCTGACCCCTCCCTCGCAGGGAGAGGAATAGAATCCTTCGAAGTCTTCACCACACGCCCGGACACCATCTTCGGCGCCAGCTTCGCCGCGATCTCCCCCGACCATCCGATCGCCACCGCTCTGGCGGAGGGGAATGAAGCGCTCGCCGCCTTCATCGCCGAATGCAAGCAGGGGGGCACCACCGCCGCCGAGCTGGAGACGGCCGAGAAGAAGGGCTTCGACACCGGCATTCGCGTGATCCACCCGCTCGACCCGGACTGGACCCTGCCGCTCTACGTCGCGAACTTCGTGCTGATGGATTACGGCACCGGAGCCATTTTCGGCTGCCCGGCCCACGACCAGCGCGACCTGGACTTCGCCCGCAAATACGGGCTTTCGGTGACCCGCGTGGTCGCCCCTTCGCCCGAAGAAGCGGAAGAGCCGATCGGCGACGAGGCCTATACCGGCCCGGGCCGGCTGGTGAACAGCCGCTTCCTCGACGGCCTCGCCGCCGAGGACGGCGTTCGCGAGGTGATCGCCCGCGCCGAAGCCGAGGGCTGGGGTGAGGGAACCACCGTGTGGCGGCTTCGCGACTGGGGAGTCTCGCGCCAGCGTTACTGGGGCACGCCCATTCCGATCGTCCATTGCGAGAGCTGCGGTCCGGTCGCCGTGCCGCGCGGCGAGCTGCCGGTCGTCCTTCCCGAGGACATCGACTTCGAGACTCCGGGCAATCCGCTCGACCGCCATCCGACCTGGACGAGGGCCGGTTGCCCCGGCTGCGGCGGCACCGCCCGGCGCGAGACCGACACGCTCGACACCTTCGTCGATTCCTCCTGGTACTTCATCCGCTTCGCCAGCCAGCCGGCCGACGCGCCCTTCGACCGGGCGGAGGCGGAGCGCTGGCTCCCCGTCGACCAGTATATCGGCGGGGTCGAGCATGCGATCCTCCACCTCCTCTACGCCCGTTTCTGGACCCGGGCGCTGCAGCGGATCGGCAAGCTCGACGTGGAGGAGCCGTTCCGGGGCCTCTTCACCCAGGGCATGGTCACCCACGCCACCTTCCAGGACGCCGCGGGACGATGGCTGACGCCGGACGAGGCGGAAAGCCACGAGGGGCCGGTCACCCGCGGACGCGTCGAGAAGATGTCCAAGTCGAAGCGCAACACGGTCGATCCGGAGCCCATCGTCGATCAATATGGCGCCGACGCGGTCCGCTGGTTCATGCTTTCCGACAGCCCGCCCGAGCGCGACCTGGAATGGAGCGAGGCCGGAATCCAGGGCAGCTGGCGCTTCGTCCAGCGGATCTGGCGCCTCGCGGCCGAGGAAGCGGAGCGGGGAAGCTCGACCTGGCTCGGCGACGGCGACGACGTGGGCCTCGAACGCAAGGTCCACCGTGCCATCGCCGCGGTGGGTGCCAACATCGAGGCGCTCGCCTTCAACAAGGCGGTCGCGAACCTGTACGAGCTGACCAACGCCCTGGAAAAGGCGCCGACCTCGCCGTCGCGGAGCAAGGCCGTCGAGACTTTGATCCGCCTCGCCGCGCCGATGGTTCCCCACCTCGCCGAGGAGGCATGGGTCGCTCTCGGCCGCGAAGGCCTGATCGCCGACGCCGACTGGCCCACCGCCGATCCCGCCCTCCTCGTCGAGGAGGAGGTGACCATCGCCGTCCAGGTCAACGGCAAGCTTCGCGACACCCTCACCGCCCCCAAGGGCGCGTCGAGGGAAATGCTCGAGGAGATGGCGCTCGCTTCCGACAAGGTGGCGCGGGTCCTGGACGGCCAGCCGCCGCGCAAGGTGATCGTCGTGCCCGACCGGCTGGTGAACGTCGTCGCATGAGACGGCTCCTCCCTTTGACCCTCCTCCTCGCCGGCTGCGGCCTTCAGCCGCTCTACAGCGGCGGCGGCGGCGGCCCGGTGGCGCAGTCGCTCCGCTCGGTCTCGGTGGCGCCGATCGAAGGCCGCGCGGGATGGCTGGTTCGAACCGCGCTTGAGGACCGGCTCGGCGCCCCGGCGGAAGGCGCGGCCCTCTACCGGCTAGAAGTGCTGCTCGACGACGACATCACCGGCTTCGGCATCCGCACCGACGACGCGGTTACCCGGGAGCGCAGGACCTTGAGAGCGCGCTACCGGCTCGTCGACTCCGCCAAAGGCACCGTGCTGCTCGACGCCACCGCGGGCTCCGATGCCGGAATCGACGTCGTCGGCTCGGAATATGCGACCGTGGCGGCGGAGCAGACCGCGCTGGAGCGGCTCTCGAGGGAAGTCGCCGACCAGATCGTCACTCGGGTGGCGCTCTACGCGAGGCGCTCCGGCAACGCTCCATGAAGGCCAAGCGCGCGGAGGTGGAGCGGGCGCTGAAGGCCACTTCTCCGGCGCATCGCTTCTTCCTTCTGTACGGCCCCGACGAGGCGGGGTCCCATTCGCTGGTGAAGGTGGCGGCCGCCGCCGCGGGCGCGCAGTCGGAGCGGGTGGAGCTGACCGGGTCCGAGCTGAAGGCGGATCCCGCCCGGCTGGCCGACGAGGCCGCTTCCCTGTCCCTGTTCGGCGGCGGCCGGTACATCGTCGTGCAGCCGGCCGGGGACGAGTGCCTGGCGGCCGTCGAAGCGCTTCTCCAAGCGCCGGCGGCCGGAAATCCGGTCCTGCTGATCGCCGGCGCGCTCAAGCCGACTTCCAAGCTCCTCAAGCTCGCCCTCGCCGAGGCCTCCGCCCTTGCCCTGGCGAGCTATGCGCCGGAAGGGCAGGAAGCGGAGCGGCTGGTGTCGGAAATGGCGCGCGCCGAGGGCCTGACCGTCCGCTCCGACGTCGCCCGGCGCCTCGCCGACGCCTGCGCGGGCAATCGCGCCATATTGGCGCTCGAGCTGCAGAAGCTTGCCCTGTACCTCGATTCCGCTCCCGACCGGCCGCAGCCGCTGGATCATGACTCGCTCGACGCGGTCGGCGCCGCCGCCGAGGAGGGCGATCTCAGCCGGCTCGTCGAAAGCGTCGGCAACGGCAATCCGGCCATGCTCCAGGCCGAGCTCCTCCGGCTGTCGGGCGAAGGCATAGAGGGCATCCCGCTCATCCGGGCGGTGCTTCGCCGGATGAGCCTGCTGTCCCGGCTGCGCGCCCATGTCGAGCGCGGAAGCAGCCCTGAAGCCGTCATGGCGTCACATGGTAAGTCCCTGTTCTGGAAGGAAAAGGACTCGATCGGCCGACAGCTTTCACGCTGGGGCGCGGACGCTCTGGCCAGAAGCATAAGCCGGCTTCTGGAGGCGGAGCGGCAGGTGAAGGCCTCCGGCGGCCTCGGCTCCACCGCGGTGGACGAAGAGCTGTTCGCCATCTGCCGCCGGGCGGCGCGGCTGAAATAGGGCGCCCCGGAGCGGTGACGGTCATTCCGGCGAAAGCCGGGACCTCAGGCCGGAAAAGTCTGGGCGGGTCTCCACGAGGCCCCGGCTTCCGCCGGGGTGACGGGATGTCAGATCTTCTCCCCGGAGAGCCGCTGGCAGATCATGTCGAGCTGGTCGAGAGTCGAGTAGCTCAGCCCCACCACTCCGCCCTCCGGCCGGTGGGCGATCTTCACCTTCAATCCGAGCATGTCGCCGAGCTGGCGCTCGAGCGCCTCGATGTCGGCGTCCGCGCCCTTGATCTCGAGCCGCCCCTGGCGCTCGCGGCCCGGCTTGCCGAAGCGGGCGAGCTTCTCCGTCTCGCGGACCGAAAGCCCCTGGTCGATCACCTCCCGGGCCAGCGCCTCCGGATCCGCCGAGCCGATCAGTGCGCGGGCATGGCCCATGCTGAGCTGGCCGACCGCCATCATCTGCTTCACCCCGTCCGGAAGAGCGAGCAATCTCAATAGGTTGGCGATGTGGCTTCGGCTCTTCCAGACGAGCTTGCTGAGCGCGTCCTGGCTGTGGCCGAACTCGTCCATCAGCCGCTTGTAGCCCTCCGCCTCCTCGATCGCGTTGAGGTCCCGGCGCTGGATATTCTCGAGCAGGGCGACTTCGAGGGTCTCGGCGTCGTTGAAGTCGCGGACGATGACCGGAATCTCGTGCAGGCGAGCGCGCTGCGCCGCCCGCCAGCGGCGCTCGCCGGCGACGATCTGGTAGCGATGGCCGTGCGGCCTGACGACGATCGGCTGGATCAGTCCGCGCTGCTGGATCGAGGCGGCGAGCTCGTCGAGCGCCTCCTCGTCGAAATGGCGGCGCGGCTGGTCGAGATGCGGCTCGATCGACGACACCGGCATCATCTGGATCCCGCCGCGCGCCGGAGCGACTCCGCCGGAGACGGGCGCTTCCTGGGCGACCTCGCCGAGCAAAGAGGAGAGGCCGCGGCCGAGGCCGGACGGGCGCTTGCGGGCGGGGCCGTCGTCGCTCATGCCGCCGCCGCCGCCTTGGGAAGCCGCCCGATCAGCTCGCGCGCAAGAGCGATATAGGCCTCCGAGCCCGGGCAGCGATGGTCGTAGATCAGGGCCGGTATGCCGTGGCTCGGCGCCTCCGACAGCCGCACGTTGCGCGGGATCACCGTCTCGAAGACCACCTTGCCGAGGCAGGCGCGGACATCGTCCGCCACCTGCGACGACAAATTGTTGCGCCGGTCGAACATGGTCAGCGCGACTCCGAGGATGGAGAGCTCCGGGTTGAACCGGGCGCGGATCCGCTCGATCGTCTGCAAAAGCTGGCTGAGCCCTTCCAA
>DASVTA010000401.1:0-3907 GCA_036387815.1 Allosphingosinicella sp. | reverse complement strand
AGGCTTCGCCTGGTCCCCCTCCCCATCTTCGATGGGGAGGCAAATCAGTTCGGCCAGACCCTCTTCCCCGCGATCCACGTTTCGACGACCTTCGTCTCGCGCAGCTGGCGCGGAGTGGGCACGTCGAAGATGTCGCGGTCGACGAGGATGAAATCGGCCCAGCGGCCTTTCTCCAGGGTTCCGATCCGATCCTCGGCGAAGCCCGCATAAGCCGCGCCCCGGGTGAACGCGTCGAGCGCCTGCTCGAGGGACACGCGCTGCTCCGGCAGCCAGCCCCCGGCGGGCTGGCCGGACGGATCCTGCCGGCTGATCGCGGCGGCGAGGCCGGGGAAGGGGTTGGGCGATTCCACGGGAAAATCGGAGCCGAAGGCGAGCGGCGAACGGTTGGCGATCATGCTCCGCCAGGCATAGGCGCCGCCGAGCCGTTCGATGCCCATGCGAGCTTCCGCCATCCGCCAGTCGCTGGTTTCGTGGACCGGCTGCATCGAGGCGATGATCCCGTTGCGGCCGAAGCGGGCGAGGTCGGCGGGGTCGACGATCTGGGCATGCTCGATCCGCCAGCGCCGGTCGCCCTTGTAGGTGGCGGCGAGCTCCTCGATCGCTCCCAGCAGCTGGGCGTTGGCGGCGTCGCCGATGGCATGGACGGCGAGCTGGAAGCGGTCCATCGCGCCCCGGCTCATCAGGTTGAGCAATTCGGTCTCGGTGACGAAGCTGAGGCCGCGGGTTCCTGGGCTGTCCTTGTAGGGCTGCTTGAGCCAGGCGCCGCGAGAGCCGAGCGCTCCGTCCGAATAGAGCTTGATCCCGACCATCCGGAGCCGGTCCCCGTAAAGCCAGGGCGTCGGCCGAGTGCCGGCGATGGCCAGCGCGCTCTCGATGCCCGAGCCGTAAGCGATGATCCTGACCTTGAGCCGCCCGTCGTCGCCGGCCCGGCGCATCACCAGCCAGTCGTCCGGGGTCGTGCCCATGTCCGCCGCGGCGGTGAGGCCGTTGGAGAGCATGATCTCCTGCGCCCGGTCCAGCGCCTGGTCGCGGGTGCGCGGAAGCGCCGCCGGAACCATCTTGTCGATGAGCGAGGAGGCGGCGTCGATGAAGATCCCGCTCGGCTGGCCGCTCGATTTCTCGATCCGTCCTCCCGCGGGGGATTCGGTCCGGGCGGTGATCCCGGCTTCCTTCATCGCCGCGCTGTTGGCCCAGCCGGCATGGCCGTCGACCCGTTCGAGCCAGACGGGCCGGTCTTTCACGGCGGAGTCGAGCTCGGCCGCGGTTGGGAAGCGCCCGAGACCCCAGGTCTCCTGATTCCAGCCGCGGCCGATGATCCAGCGCGGTGTGGGGTTGGCGGCCGCATAAGCGGCGATCTTCGCCTGCGCCTCCTGAAGCGACCGGGTGTCGGACAGGTCGAGCTGGATGGCGTTGAGCCCGAGGCCCATGACATGGCCGTGGGCGTCGATCAGGCCCGGCAGCAGGGTCCGGCCCTTGCCGTCGAAGCGGAAGCGGGTGCGCTGCACCTTCTCTCCGCGCTGGTAGAGCCGCTCGACCTTGCCGTCGTCGCCGATCAGCATCGCGCCAAAGCGCACCAGCCGGCCGTCGGCGCCGATCGTGTAGCCGTTGACGTTGTCGACCAGCACGTCGGCGGCGGCGGCGGAAGTGATGCACAGGGCGGCGAGCGCCGCCAGAAGCTTTCTGATCATGATCGGGCGATAAGCGTTGTTTCGCGGCCGCGCCAGATGCTCTAACGCGGCCCGATGGCCGACCCTCCAGTCACCCTCGCCGACATCGAAGCGGCGGCGCGGCGAATCGAAGGCGCGGTGGTGCGGACGCCGACGCTGCACAGCCGGACATTGTCGCAGGCGACCGGGGCGAACGTCTGGGTGAAGTTCGAGAACCTCCAGTTCACCGCCGCGTACAAGGAGCGGGGCGCTCTCAACAAATTGCTGCTCATGGATCCGGACACCCGCTCGCGCGGAGTGATCGCGGCCTCGGCCGGCAATCACGCGCAGGCGCTCGCCTATCACGGCGCCCGGCTCGCCGTCCCGGTCACCATCGTGATGCCCAAGCCCACCCCGAGCATCAAGGTGATGCAGACCGAAGGGCATGGCGCCCGGATCGTGCTTCATGGCGAGCTGTTCGACGAAGCCTATTCCGAAGCCCTCCGGATCGCGGAGGCGGAGGGGCTGACCTTCGTGCACCCCTTCGACGAGCCCGACGTCATCGCGGGACAGGGAACGGTCGCGCTGGAGCTGCTCGCCGATGCACCGGAGGTCGATACCCTGGTGGTGCCGATCGGCGGCGGCGGCCTGATTTCGGGAGTCGGCACCGCGGCCAAGGCGCTCAGGCCGGAGATCGCGGTGGTCGGAGTCCAGGCCGAGCTCTACCCGTCGATGTATTGCAGGATCAGCGGCAAGGATCTTCCCTCCGCAGGCGACACGCTCGCCGAGGGGATCGCGGTCAAGAAGCCCGGCCTGATGACGCCCGGCATCATCGAGCGGGTCGTCGACGAGATATTGCTCGTCCACGAGCGCGAGATCGAGACCGCCGTCAGCCTCTATCTGCAGATCGAGAAGACCGTCGCCGAAGGGGCCGGAGCGGCCGGGCTCGCCGCTCTGCTTTCCCATCCGGAGCGGTTCAGGGGCCGCAACGTCGGGCTGATCCTCACGGGCGGCAACATCGACACCCGGCTGCTCGCGACCGTGCTTCTGCGCGATCTCGCCCGGTCCGGCCGGATGGCGCGCCTCCGGATCCAGCTCCAGGACCGGCCCGGCGCCCTGCTGGCCGTCGTAAAGCTGTTCGACGTCCACGGCGCCAACATCATCGAAATCTATCACCAGCGCGTCTTCACCACGCTTCCGGCCAAGGACGCGTTCATCGACGTCGAATGCGAGGCGCGCGATTCCGAGCATCTGGACGCCCTCGTACGCGCGCTCGAGGAGGCGGGCTTCAACGTCCATCTCGTTGAGATTCGCTGAGCCGCCGTCCCGCATAGGAACGCAAGAGAGTTAACGGAGTTTTCGGATCTCCGGGCCCTTCCCAAGCCGCCGGCAAACACGCATAAACCGACTTTCAACCAAGCCTCTTAAGCCCCCGGAGCCCCGTTGAGCGCACCTTTCCGTTTTCCCCGCTTCTTCGTCACGAGCCCGGCCCCGTGCCCGTATCTCGCTGGCAAGACCGAGCGCAAGGTATTCACCGAGCTTGCAGGGCAGCACGCCGCCGATCTCAACGATGCGCTCGGCCGGATCGGCTTCCGGCGCAGCCAGGCGGTCGCCTACCGTCCCAGCTGCCTCGATTGCTCGGCCTGCGTCTCGGTGCGGGTCGTCGCCAGCGAGTTCCAAGCGAGCTCTACCCAGAAGCGGATGCTGAAGCGCCACCGCGACCTCGAGGTCACCGCCTGCAAGCCCTGGGCGACGGAGGAGCAATATGCGCTCCTGCGCCGCTACCTGAAGCAGCGCCACCCCGACGGCGGCATGGTCGGGATGGACGAGAGCGACTTTTCCGACATGATCGAGCAGTCGCCGGTCAAGACCTACGTCATCGAATATCGCGAGCCGTCGGTGGGCGGCCGGCCCGGCAAGCTGGTCGGCGCCTGCCTCACCGATCAGCAGGCGGACGGCCTTTCGATGATTTACAGCTTCTTCGAGCCCGACGAGCCGGCGCGCCCGGGGCTCGGCACATATATCATCCTCGATCATATCGTTCGCGCCGGCAAAGCGGGACTTCCCTACGTCTATCTGGGCTATTGGGTCGAGAGCTCCCGGCGGATGGCCTACAAGGCGCGCTTCCGGCCGCTGGAGCGGCTCGGCCCCGGCGGCTGGCACCGCTTCGATCCCGACCAGAGGGAACTGCCGTTGAGCCGATAACCGTCATCCCGGCGAAAGCCGGGACCTCGGCTAGACCCACCGAGACTTCTCGTCCG
>DASVTA010000400.1:0-13726 GCA_036387815.1 Allosphingosinicella sp. | reverse complement strand
GCGCGCCGCCGGCCGGCCGGCGGGAAGTCCCTCCAAGCCGAACGCTTTTGCCGCGGTCCCCGGCCTGCTCCCAAGTTCCGCAGGAGAAGCGCGAATGATCAGGAGCGGTATGTTGACCGGCGCCCTGGCCGCGGCCGGCCTGTTCGCCGGACCGGCGGCGAGCCGCGCCGATGAGGGGGAGCCTGCCCCGCAGCCCGTCATCGCCGGAAGGCCGAACGTCGTCGCGACGTCGCCGGCGAACGGACAGACGATAAGCCCCGGTCCCATCATCCTCAAAGTCACCTTCGACCGGCCGATGCGCGACGGGAGCTACTCTTTCGTCAGGAGCGACGAAGGCGAGTTCCCCGCTTGCCACGGCGCCCCCCGTCTCTCGCCGGATCGGCGCACCTACGCCTGGGATTGCACCGTCGCGGCCAACCGGCAATTCGTGGTCTTGCTCAACAAAGCCCCCTATCTCAGCTTCACGAGCGCCGCCGAGGGCGTGCCGGCGATGCCCCACCGCCTCCAGTTCGCCACCCGCCCCGAATAGCGACGAGCGAAGCGATGCCCGATCCGGACTTGATCCGGGATCCACCTACTTCACCGTCCTGAAATCAGGAAAGAAGGTGCCAGATCAGGGCCACGGGTACGGGGAACGGGCGAAAAGAAATTCGCCGTCTCGCTGGACGAGCAACTTCAGCGCTCACTTGCGAGCTAGTCCAAGCGAGTCGCCGGCGTGAAGAACAGCGGCTCTGCGAGTCGAACAAGGCGCCACGCACGGTAAATCCCCGAAACCGTCAAATTCTGAAATTCCTTGTCGACTCAGTGAAAGCCGCGAGTTAGCTTTTCCTGCCCGCTCGGATTCGCGGTAAACGTACTCGTAGCTTAAAGCGTTTCAGCACAGCCAGGGGGGGCATTGTGGCCGACGGTTTCGCTTGGGCGCAAAAACGGCTTGGATGGATGCATTCACGCCGACTCGAACGTTTGCAGACCGGTATCGTCCTGCCGACGGCCCGAACGTTGTACTTGCTCGGAGCGCTTCTTTGTGCGGCCGCTATTCTGCTGGCGTTGATCGTCGCCCTCTACTTTCAGATGGGCGCGTGGCAGGGGCCTCGAGAGCAGCGGGTTCCGGAAGCCGTCGCCGCGCCTGCGCCGTCGCCGACGCTGGAGGCGATCGAGCGGCGGCTCGCCGGTCCGGCGTCCTTACGCTTCGTCACGGCCGCCGACCTCGGTCAGCAACTCCGGTCGGGACAAAGCCTCGGTCATTTCGACGCGGACGCGGTCGGCCGCCTGGCCCCCTATCCGGAGGACTTCGAGATCGTCGGTGGCACGGACGCCGAACTTTTCGACCGAGTCTTCGATCCTGCCTCCGGGAGGAGCGGGCTCGCGCCAGGGGCTTCGTTGCTGGAATCCTGGAACGCGAGGACGCCGACTGGCGGCCGCACCTTCACCCTCCGGGTTCGTGCCCGCGACGAATCGGGAAACACTTCCGCTCCGACCGACGTGAGCTTCACCCTGAGGCCGGGCGCGGCAGCAGTGGCCGCCCCGCAAAGCGAAGTGACCGAGCTCGGCGGTGCCGGGCCTTTGCCGGCGATCGCACGAGCGCTCGCGTCGCGAGTGGCGCAAGCCGGTACCCCTGAATTCTTCGACGCCTATAAATATGCGCTGGCAGAGCCCGAACGCTGCGACGCCGGAGGATCGCCTTCCTTTCTCGACCATTACAGGGCCGCGGCGACCCGTTTTCGAACCCGCCTGAATTCCGGCAACATCTCCACCTTCTATTCGGCCGTCTGCGCGTCCTGGATCGACGCCCTGGATCGGAGCCGGGAGGCCGCGGCCCAGTCGGAGAGCGAGCGCCTGCGGGTCATGGCTGCCAATGCCATGGCCCGGTCGTCCGCGGAGGCGGCGGCGGCGCAGGCGCGCACGCTGCGCAACGCCGCCCTGGGCTTCGCCTTCAGCGCCGTGATCGCCTTCATGATGATCGCGCTCTTTCTGGCCTTCATGGCGATCGAGGGCCATTCGGCCGCCGTCAGGAGCGCCATCGAACTCTTAGCTGCCGACAGGAGAACCTCCCATGAAGAACCTTAAGCCGGTGCAGGCCTGCGCGTGGGCGCTGGCCGCCGGCGCCATGAGCTGGAGCAGCGCCGCGATCGCGGAAAAGGTCACGCTCTCGGGCGACTTCCCGGCAAAGTATCCGGAGGCCAGCGAGCTGCGACGCCTGGCGGTGAGCCCCTTTTCGGGAGACGCGGGCGGGGAGATGACGGGCGCATTGCGCTCCCAGCTCGCCATGGGCGAGGGAGCGTCGGGACCTTGGTTCACCATCGTCGCGGAATTATCGCGCCGGCGAGCGCGCGGCGGGGGATCGGACGGAGTTCTCACCGGGTCCGCGCAGGGCAGCGTCGCCGAGATGCCGGTGGAAAGGCGGACGTTCAACTGCATTCAGTATCAGGGCAAGAAATGCATCCAATACCAGACTCTGAGCTGCACCGTCAGAGTCGTGAGCCTGGTCGTGGACGCCAAGCTGACGCGGACGGCCGACAGCCGGATCGTCTACTCCTCGACCAAGCCTTTCCGAGACGAGATGGAATGGTGTGCCGGCCAGGCGCCGGCACGGACCCCCAGAGACTCGGCCATGCAGATGGCGCTGCTCGCGGCTCGCGACATCAAACGGGATATCTCCCCCTATACGGAGAGCTACGTCCTGAAGATCAAGGAAGACGCCAAGGGCCTGACGAAGCCCCTCAAGGCGAAATTCAAGACGGCGGTGAAGCTCTCGACCCGCGATCTTCAGGGCAGCTGTGCCTCATGGGAGGCGATGAAGGCCGACGCGGCCGCAAGTGAGGCCCTGGCTTACAACCTGGGAATATGCGCAGAGACGCGCCGCGACTACACGGCGGCGGGCCAATATTACCAGCAGGCCCAGTCGCTCGATCCCGACGGCAGCAAGCGGACGGCGGAGGCGACGAGCCGGATCCGACTCCTCATCGCTGCCAGGCAGCAAGCGATGCAGCAGCAGGCTCGCAGACAGTCCAGCGAGGTGGCGCAGAGCCGCGCCGAGGCCCAGGCCGAGAGGAAGGCTCAAGCTGCCGCCGCTGCGCGGGCCAGTCAGCAGCGCTCCGCGCAGGACCGGGCCCGTCAGCAGCAGGCCGCGCAGGCCGCCTCCGCACGGGCCGCACGGGACACCCAGCGGCAGCAGGTGGCTTCGAAATATGGAGCGGCTGCCGCAGACGCGATCATCGCCCGGCGGGTGCAGAAAGGGATGACCGCCGCCCAGGTGCAGGCGGCGATCGGCGCTCCATCGAGACGGGAACGGATCGGCGCTGGAGAGGAGCAATGGTATTATCCCGGGCGCCGGGTCGTCTTTTCCGGGGGGCGGGTCAGCTACGTCGGCAATTGAACCGGCGGCGCGGCCTCGAACGCGGACGAACGATCCTCGTCAACCTACGGGCACCCAGCCGTTCTCGCGCTTCTCGAAGCTGATCTCGCCTTTGTAATCGACCGAGGCGCCGGGCAGCTGAGGGCGCGTGCCGCCTCGCCCGGCGAATCCGAACCAGCAATCGAATCCCGGGAATCGGCCCGCCCCTTTCACGCATTCCGGCCGATAACCTTCCGGAAAGCTTACGCGCGCGGCGTAGAAGAACCGGTAGCCCTCGACCCCGAACATCTCGACGTCCTGACCATCGACTTTTCGGAAAGACTCTATCTGAAGCGGCGCGGTTCCGACCTCCCGTCTCAGGCGGCTTTCGAAAACCTCGCGAGCGTCCCCTTCGCCGGGTGCGTTCGAGCACGCCGCGAGAAAAGCTACGGGAACGACGGTCGTGAGCAATAGCCGCATCGTTTCCCCCTGAGCAGTGCGAGCTGACGCTAGCGACAGACGCCAGTCGTGTCCTGACGCGCTCCCCCTCTGAAGGTAAAGCCGCGACAGTCGGGCCGATCATTCCAGCAGCGCGGCCTCAAGACCTCGGCCACCTTCGAACATTGGCGAACTTGGCGGCATTCGCGCGTATACTCCCACCGAGCGCGCCCGTCGGTGGTAGGGAGACTTGATCGTCGGCAGGATTTGGGATCCGGCTCCCATGGACCATAAGTGACGCCAAAGCCGGAAGCCGATTGCATCGCGGTAGCGGTTGCGACGGAAGTCGATCCACCTTCAGCGCGGGAAGAGCTTCCAAAAATAGCCGCACCGCCCGCGCCGAGCGCAATCACAGCTATCAGAATCGAAACGTGCTTCATCGTGCCCCCCTCTGCCATCTACGCAGTACACGAATCCATGGACCTGAAGTTTATCAGGGAGCATCCGTGATTGCCAGAGTGACTAGCGACTTACTTTTTTCATGCCCTGCCTTCGTGCCTTCGCGCCCCGGGCTGCCGATGCGAACGCATTTTCATGGGCACGCGATCGGCTCGCTGCCGTTCCTCTGGCCGGAGAGCGCGCGCGAGCGGCGACGGCAAAGCGATAAACCGGATGTTCAGGCGGACAGCTTAAGTTGCGCTTCCCCCGGGAAATCCTATTTTAGAGCACGAGCGGCAAGGGCCGCGCCGGCGCGCCAGCGCTTCAGGAGAAACCAGTTGTCCGACCAGAACCCCCGCAAGCCCGACCCCAAGGACCCCTCCGGCAACCCCTGGATGAAGAGCCTCTTCATCTGGGCCGGGATCCTGCTCGCGCTGATCCTGTTCGTCCAGATCGTCGACGGCGGCGGGTCGCGTGGGGCGGCCGGGAATTCGATGGCTTATTCGGAGTTCCTGAACCGGGTCGACGAGGGCTCGGTCAAGGAGGTTTCGATCGGCAAGGAGGTGATCTCCGGCAAGCTGACCAACGGCGACGCGTTCCGGACCAACTTCATTCCCGATCCGCAGCTGACCGGGCGGCTTCGCGAGAAGGGCGTGTCGTTCCAGGGCGAGCCCGAGCCGCAGACTTCCGTGTGGCTGATCCTGCTCTACCAGTCGCTGCCCTTCCTTCTCATCCTCGGCATCGCCTTCTTCATCATGCGGCAGATGCAGAAGAACGCCGGCTCCGGAGCGATGGGCTTCGGGCGGTCCAAGGCGAAGCTCCTCACCGAGAAATCGGGGCGGGTGACGTTCGACGACGTCGCCGGGATCGACGAATCCCGCGAGGAATTGCAGGAGATCGTCGACTTCCTCAAGGACCCGACCAAGTTCGCCCGGCTGGGCGGCAAGATCCCGAAGGGGGCGCTTCTGGTGGGCGCTCCGGGCACCGGCAAGACGCTTCTGGCGCGGGCCGTCGCCGGCGAGGCGAACGTGCCTTTCTTCACCATCTCGGGCTCCGACTTCGTCGAGATGTTCGTCGGCGTCGGCGCGAGCCGCGTGCGCGACATGTTCGAGCAGGCCAAGAAGAACGCGCCCTGCATCGTCTTCATCGACGAGATCGACGCTGTCGGGCGGCACCGCGGCGCCGGGCTGGGCAACGGCAATGACGAGCGCGAGCAGACCTTGAACCAGCTGCTCGTCGAGATGGACGGCTTCGAGGCGAACGAAGGGATCATCATCATCGCCGCGACCAACCGGCCCGACGTGCTCGATCCGGCCTTGCTGAGGCCGGGCCGCTTCGACCGCCAGGTCGTGGTGCCGCGGCCGGACATCGAGGGGCGCGAGAAGATCCTCGCCGTGCACATGAAGAAGGTGCCGCTGGCGCCCGACGTCGACGCGCGCACCATCGCGCGCGGGACTCCGGGCTTTTCCGGCGCCGACCTCGCCAACCTCGTCAACGAGGCGGCGCTACTCGCGGCGCGCAAGGGCAAGAGGCTGGTCGCCATGAGCGAGTTCGAGCTCGCCAAGGACAAGGTGATGATGGGCGCCGAGAGGAAGTCCATGGTCATGACCGAGGACGAGAAGAAGGCGACCGCCTATCACGAG
This sequence comes from Allosphingosinicella sp., assembly GCA_036387815.1. Classification (GTDB taxonomy): domain Bacteria; phylum Pseudomonadota; class Alphaproteobacteria; order Sphingomonadales; family Sphingomonadaceae; genus Allosphingosinicella. The sequence goes on along the minus strand of DASVTA010000400.1, from coordinate 7,873 downwards.
GCCGGCCATGCCCTCGTCTCGCTGCACGTGCCGGGCTGCGACCCGCTGCACAAGGTGACGATCATCCCGCGCGGACGGGCGCTGGGCGTGACCTGGAACCTGCCGGAGCGTGACCGCTATTCGATGTCAATGAAGCAGATGAAGGCGCGGCTCGCGCTCTGCTTCGGAGGCCGGATCGCCGAGCAGCTCATCTACGGCCAGGACGAGCTCAACACGGGTGCCTCGAACGACATCCAGCAGGCGACCGACATGGCCCGCTCGATGGTGATGGAATATGGCATGTCGCCAAAGCTCGGCTGGCTTCGCTACCGCGACAACCAGGAGGAAGTGTTTCTCGGCCACAGCGTCGCCCGCAGCCAGAGCGTCTCGGAAGAGACGGCGCGGCTCATCGACAGCGAGGTCCGCCGGCTGATCGAGGACGCCGAGGCGACGGCGCGCACCGTGCTCACCGAGAATCTCGACGAGCTCCACAAGCTCGCCGGCGCACTGCTCGAATATGAGACCCTGAACGGCGAGGAAGCGAAGAAGGCGATCAAGGGCGAGGACATCGGCCGCGACGACAGCAATTCGCACCGGCCGCTGATCCCGGTTTCGGGCACCTCCATCCCCTCGACGCGCCGGCCGCGCGGCGGCGGCATCGGCGGCCCGGCGCCCCAGGGGGCTTAACGGCACGGTTGCGTCATCCGGGCGAAGGCCGGGGCCTTGGGACACGAAGTCTCGGCGGGTCTCCCCGACGTACCGGCTTTCGCCGGGATGACGTTCAAGCGGCGTTCAGGCGGCGGACGCTTCTTGGCCGGGCAACTCGAAGGGGAAAATCGTTGAAGATCAAGCTGCTTGCCGCCGCCCTGCTGGCGGCCGCGCCGCTGAGCGCCGCCAGTGCGATGGACGTCGCCACCTTCCTCGGCAAGGCGGACGCGCTTCAGAAGAAGGGCATGCTCGCCTTGATGTCGAGCGACTACAAGCTTCTCAAGCGCGAGATCGAGGTCCACGGCGAGGCGCTGCGGGCCGAGCGGCTGGCCGCGGAGCGGGCGAAGCGCAAGCCGGCCTATTGCCCGCCGGCCAAGCAAAGCCTGACCAGCGGCGAGCTGCTCGCCGCCTTTCGAAGCATCCCGGCGGCGCAGCGGCCGCGGATCCAGGTCAAGGACGCCCTGCGCGCCCTGATGGCGCGCAAATATCCCTGCAGGGGCTAACCGAGCACTCCGAGCGTGAGCAGGAGCGTGAAGAACAGCGTGGCGGCGATGAAGGCGAAGTTGATGAGGACGGCGGTGCGCCAGATCGCGCTCCACCGCGACAGCTCGTAGGCGCCGCGCAGCTGCCGGTAGATGTGAACGGGCGGCACCAACAGCATCGCGAAGCCGGCGAACACGTCGGGGACTCCGAGCAGCCGAAGGAAGCTGAGCGAGATCACCCCGAGGCTCATGAACGATATGGAATAAGTGATGAAGACGGTGTGGTCGTAAGCCCTGTACCGCCGGTAGCGGCTTCGGTGGAGGAAGAGCAGCCACAGGAAGGGCACCGAGATCGGGATTAGCGCCCAGGAAAATTTATAGGCGTTGGTCTGCAGCTTGTAGGCGAGCAGCGAGGGATTCTCCTTCGCCTTCCGGTAGGACTTGCTGAGCCATTCGTTGAGGGAATCGGCGCCGGCGACGACGGTGAAATTCCCGGTTTCGGCGGCTTCCGCCGCCTTCCTCGCCGGGCCGGCGACGGCTTCGCTGTCGGCTTTGGCTTCCTCGGCTTCCCTCCGCTCCTCCCGCTCGAGCAGGCTCAGCGCCTGGTCGAACGTTCGTTGCTTGAGCGCGAGCCGGCTCTCCAGCTGCTGGATTCGGGCATCGACGCCGACCGTGGGCCGCCGCGCCGCCGCCAGCCTGGACCGCTCCGCGCGCAGCCCGTCCAGCTTGCGGAGGGTTGCCGCCCGCTCCTGAGCGAACTCCTGCCGAAGCTGGGCCCGCTCCTGCGCCGGCGTCTCCTCGTTCCCAGCCGAGGAGCCGTTCCCGACCGGGCCGCCGATGGTGGAGAAGACCGCGAACATCAGGAAGACGGAGAAGAGGAACAGCGCCATCGGCGAGACGAAGCTTGCCCGCTGCCCGGCGACGTAGCGGCGGGTCAGCTCGCCGGGCCGCCAGGCGAGCAGCGGCAAAGTCCGCCACAATTTGCCGTCGAAATGAAGGACGCTGTGGGCAAGATCGTGCCCAAAGGCGGTGAGCGTGCGATGGACGTGCGCGGCCTGGCCGCACCGGTGGCAATGCGGCCCGACCAGCGCCGTCCCGCAATTGAGGCAGGGATCGCGGCCGTCCCCCTGCCCCTCGCCCGCCCCGGGCTCGACGGCGCGCGCGGCGAGGCCTCCGGTCACGGCTTCTCCGACGCTTTCGAGGCCCCCTGCCATCATCCGCCTTTCATGACCGAGGCGAGGGCGCGCGTCGAGACGCTTTGATCCGGGCGCGGCTGCCGGCCCGGAGCTTGCGAACCGCCCGTCCAGGCGTGCCAGGCCGACCGGCCTCGCGACGGATCCGCTCCGCCGGCGAGGAACATCCCCTCCGCCCCGATTGTTTTTCTGCAAGACGATGGGGCGACGAAGCCGGATTTGCCGCCGCTTTCGCGCAGCTGCGAAAGAGGATTCGAAGCTGGAAAACGCTCCTCAGGGTGACGGACGGAAGGGAGGACGGTGCTTCACGATGACCAGCCCGCGCCTCTCCCGAGGCCGCAAGCGGAGCCGGCGGCAACGGAACATCCGGCGCGCCTCCCCTTCGTCGTGCGGCGCGAGGCGGAGGCCGAGGCCAGCTTCGGCGCATTGCTCGCGCTGGTCCGCGCCAGGGAGGGATTCCTCGCCGAGCGGTTGCTGAACCATGGCGCGATCCTGTTCCGGGGCTGGGCGGTCCGAAGCTGCGAGCAGTTCGCCGAGCTGGTGGAGGGGCTGTCCGGGCAGGGCGGGCTGCTTCAATATCGCGGCGGCGCCTCGCCCCGCCGGCCCCTCTCGGCCGGAACGGCGCCCGTCTACAATTCCACCGAATATCCGCCCGACATGGAGCTTTCGCTCCACAACGAGCTTTCCTATTCGGGCGCCTGGCCCGATCGCATCTACTTTCTCTGCCTGACGGCGCCCGCCCAGGGCGGCGAGACCACTTTGGGGGACAGCCGGCGAATCCTCGCGCGAATGCCGTCCGGGGTGCGGGCCCGCTTCGAATCAAAAGGTATCCGCTACATCCGCAACCTGCCTTCGGGCGCGGGCTCCGGCTATTCCTGGCAGGATGCGTTCGCGACCGCGGACCGGGCGGAGGTGGAGCGCCATTGCAGCGCGATCGGCGCCGAGCATGAGTGGCTCGAGGGCGATCTGCTTCGAGTGATGGAGGTCAGGCCGGCGATCGCCGTCCATCCGGCGACCGGAGAGGAAGTGTGGTTCAACCAGGCGGACGGCTTCCATCCGAGCGTCCTCGACCCCGCCACGCATGCCGAGCTCCTCGCTTTGTGCGGCCGCGAGGAACGTTTCCGCCTGAACGTCACCTTCGGCGACGGAACGCCGATCCCGTTGTCCGATCTCGCCGCGATCCGGCAGGTGATCCGGAGCGAGACGATGCCCCATGCCTGGGAGGCGGGCGACCTTCTCATGCTCGACAATGTGCTCGCCGCTCACGGCCGGCGGCCGTTTTCCGGAGAGCGGCGAATCGCCGTGGCGATGAGCTGAGGCCGCCTCCCGCCGGTCCGTGCCGTCATCTTCAAATCTAGGTTAGCGAGAAATCCCGGCCCGTTCCTGCAACCCTGCGCGCCGCCCGGAATTGGCTGGGGTCATGGCCGATATTCGCTTCGCAAGCTTCTTCATGGCGGGCTTCGAATGCTCGTCTCACCGCCGCCGCAGCGACGGCGTGCGACTGGATCTGATCGCCAGCACCGGACATGAGCGGCTCGTTCGAGCCGACTACCGAAGCTGCGCGGAGCACGGGCTGCTGACCCTCCGCGACGGCCTGCGATGGCACCTGATCGAGCGGGAGCCCGGCCGATACGACTGGTCCAGCTGGCTGCCGATGCTGGAAGCGGCGGCCGATACAGGCGTGCAGGTGATGTGGGACCTGTTCCATTACGGCTCGCCCGACCATCTCGACCAGGGAAGCCAGGAGTTCATCCGATCCTACGCCCGGTTCGCGGGAGAGGCCGTTCGGCTCCACCGGGAAGTGACGGGCCTTGCGGCCATCGTCTGCCCGCTGAACGAAATGTCCTTTCTCGCCTGGGCGGCCCGCAACGGCGTGTTTCCAGCGATCGGCGCGAACGAGGAAGGAGGTTGGCTCAGCCGCCATCTCGTGAGCACGGCGATCGCCGGAATGCGGGCGATGCGCGCAGCCGATCCCGACTGCCGCTTCATCTGGGCGGAGCCGCTCATCAACGTCCTGCCCGGAACGGCCGACCAGCGCGATGAAGCAGAGGCCAAGCGGCTCAGCCAATATCATATCTACGACATGCTGAGCGGCCGAACCGCTCCGGAGCTCGGCGGCGCCCCGGAATGGCTCGACGCGGTGGGCCTCAATTTCTACTCGGACAACCAATGGTATCTGGAAGGCTCGACCATCCCGCTCGGCCGCCACGACTACCGCCCCCTCGCCGACATGCTCATCGAGACTCACGAACGCTACGGCCGTCCGCTGCTGATCACGGAAACGGGCGGCGAAGGGTCGGCCCGGCCGGCCTGGTTCCACTATGTCTGCGACGAAGTGCGCGAAGCGATCAGGCGAGGCGTTCCGGTGCAAGGCGTCTGCCTTTACCCGGTGGCGAGCTTTCCCGGCTGGGACGACGAGCGCCACCGTCAGTTCGGACTGTTCAGCGCTCCACGGCCGGACGGTCGGCGGGACCCCTACGCGCCGCTCGCCGCGGAGCTGCGCCGTCAGCAGGCGCTGCTCGCACAGGAGAGCGGTCCCGGGGTCGGGCGCAGGGAAGCGCCCCTGCCGCCAAGCGCGGCGAAACTTGCCTAACGCAGATCAAAGCGCCCCCGGAACAGCGGAACCGCGCCTTCGAGCCGCCGGTTTTCGAGGCGCATGAAAGGGCCTTTCGATGAGATCCATCTCCGCACAAAATGACATCGAATTGGGCGGCCGGAGCAGCATCCTCGCCCGCCAGAAACGCGACCATGTGAGGCTCGACGGTCTGCTGCAGCGGCTGGGCGAGGTGCCGGCGACCGGCAGGAACGCCGTGTTGCTCGATATCTATCGGCTCGTCTTCCCGCATGCTTTCGCGGAGGAGGCGGTTTTGTGGCCGCTCATCCGGCGGCTGCTTCCGGACGGACAGGCGCTGACGCTTCAGGTGGAGCTGGAGCACCAGCGGATCAACGCGCTGGTGACCGAGCTGGAGACGCTGGAGCCGGGCTCGGCGGCGCACGAGCAGAGGCTGGTTCGGATCGTCGAGCTGCTTCGGGAAGACGTTCGGGACGAGGAAGACGCGCTGCTGCCGAGCCTTCAGGCCGAGCTCTCCCCCTCCCAGCTTCGGCTGCTCGGAGCCTGCTGGGAGATCGTTCGGGCGATCGCCCCGACGCGCGCTCACCCCATCGTCTCGCGGCGCCCGCCGGGCAACGTCCTGTCGGCCTTGCCGCTGGCGTTGCTGGACCGCCTTCGCGACCTCGTCGACGCCTCAGTCGAGCAAAGGGCAGGCAGCGGCGCCCCGCGATTGAGACGGCTCAGCTCGGCCCTCGCCCGCGCATCGCATGCGGTTGAGCGGCTCCCCGGATTGAGGCTCGGCGAGGATCCGGCGACACGCATCCATCGCGGCAGCGGAGTTCCCTGGCGCACCGCGGCGTTTCTGGCAGTCGGGGCAGGTTCGGCAGCGCTGCTCTTCGCGTCGCGCCGGCGCAGCGGACCGGCGCTCGACGCCGCCGGCTGAAGGCGATCGCGGGGAAGCCGCCGGTTCAGGGAAATGGCGCACCCGAGAGGATTCGAACCTCTGGCCTCTGCCTTCGGAGGGCAGCGCTCTATCCAGCTGAGCTACGGGTGCCTGAAGGGCGCCGCTTAGCAAAGGGCCGCGGGGGAGGCCAGTGGCTTTCTCCGGCCGGGGGCCAGGGTCCGGACTCAATTGGATCGGGGGGCGATGACCCATCTTCGAGGACGTCATCCCGTCGAAGGGCCGGGATGACCTTGGAACAGCCGGCAAAATCCGGTCGAACCGCAAATCCGCCAATTGAGTACGGACCCTAGCGGGCTTCGGTTTCGATCCGCTGGAACGTCCCGAGCGCGCAGGTGGGGCCGGGGCCGCCGCCGCTGCGGTTCACCGTGACGAGATCGACCGAGCAGAGCCGGCCCGTCGAATTGCGGTAGGCGAAGCTGTCGTCGAAGGCGAGGCCGGAGCATTCGTGGCGGAGCCGGTTGCGGTAGACCTCGCGCCCGCGCATGTGGAAGTCGATCGTCCGGTCGTCGCGCACGCGCGTATGATCGATGCGGGAGAGCTCGACGCAGCCGACCGGCTCGCCCACCGGCCTCGCCTCCGCGAGCGCCCGCCGGTCCGCTTCCTGCCGCTGGGTCGTACCCTGCGCGCAGCCCGCCAGGATCGAGACGGCGGCGAGGCTCGACAACATAATCCTCATGGCCTTCTCCTCGCCGGCTTCAACGCACCGGCGCCCGCTTCGCTTCCCGGCGCGGGCGTTTTCGGCTGGAACCGGCAGATGCCGGCGATGGTGCAGCGCCAGCATTCGGGCTTCCGCGCCTTGCAGACGTAGCGCCCGTGCAGGATCAGAAGGTGGTGGGCCTCGCGCCGGTAGGGCTGCGGGGTGACCGCATCGAGCCCGCGCTCGACCTCCAGCACGTCCTTGCCCGGCGCCAGGCCGGTGCGGTTGGAGACCCGGAAGACATGGGTGTCGACGGCGAAGGTCTCCGCCCCGAACGCGCAGTTCATGACGACGTTGGCGGTCTTCCGGCCGACGCCCGGGAGCGCCTGGAGCGCGTCCAGGTCCGCCGGCACCTTGCCGCCGTGCCGGTCGATCAGCGCCTGCGAGAGGGCGACGACGTTCTTCGCCTTGGTGTTGAACAGGCCGATCGTCTTGATGTGCCGCTTCAGCGACTCCTCGCCGAGCGCGACCATCGCCTCGGGCGTGCTCACCTCCGCGAAGAGCGCCCGGGTGGCGAGATTGACGCTTGCATCGGTCGCCTGCGCCGACAGCACGACGGCCACCAGCAAGGTGTAGTCGTTGACGGATTCGAGCTCCGTCTCCGGGTTCGGCGTGCGCTCGTGCAGCCGCCGGTAGACTTCGGCGATCTCCCCGGGGCTCACTTCAGCCCCAGCACGTCCGCCATCGTGTACCGGCCGGCGGGCCTGCCGACGAGCCACAGGGCCGCTTCGATGGCGCCGCGGGCGAAGATCGCGCGGCTCTCGGCGCGGTGGCCGAGCTCCAGCCGCTCGCCCTCGGCGGCGAAGATGGCCAGATGCTCGCCTGCGACGGAGCCGCCGCGAAGGGCGGCAAAGCCGATACGTCCAGGCTCGCGCGGGCCGGTGATTCCGTCGCGGCCGCGATCCGCCACCGAATCCAGCGATACGCCTCGCCCCTCGGCGGCTGCTCGGCCCAGCATCAGCGCGGTGCCGGACGGGGCGTCCGCCTTCATCCGGTGGTGCATCTCGACGATCTCCAGGTCCCAGTCGTCGCCGAGCCGGGCGGCGGTCTCGAGAACCAGGTGGGCGAGCAGGTTCACGCCCAGCGAAGTGTTGGCGGCATAGATGACCGCGATCTCGGCCGCGGCCTCGTCGATCAGCCGGTGATGCTCGGGTGCGAGGCCGGTGGTGCCGACGAGGATCGGCTTGCCCGCGCGCCGGGCCTCGTCGAGATGTGAGCCGACCGCCTCGGGCGCCGAGAAGTCGACGAACACGTCGGGCCGGTCCGCCGAAATGCTGACATCGCCGCGAAGCGCGGCCG
>DASVTA010000399.1:0-3071 GCA_036387815.1 Allosphingosinicella sp. | reverse complement strand
CCGGTCGAGCCGACGGTCCCGATCGCATCGCCCTGCTTCACCGCCTGTCCTTCCTTCAGCCCGGGAGCATAGGCCTGGAGGTGGGCGTAGTAGAACATCCACCGCCCGTCCGGTGAGCGGACGTAGGCTGTGATCCCTCCCCCGCCCTTGCTGTTGAACAGCTTCTCGACCTTTCCCGGGGCCGCGGCGACGACCGGGGTTCCGTGCGGCGCCATGATATCGATCGCGTTGTGGACCCGGGCGCCGCCGGAGCGCGATTGGGTGTAGGTATCCTGAAGCTGGCCGGCCGTCACGCCCGCCACCGGGACCGCGACGCCCGTCGGCCCGAGCACGAGCTCGGCCCGCGGAGTCGGGTCCGCGGGCGGAGTCGCGGTCGGCCCGGGCGCCGCCGAGCTGGAAACGCTCACCCCGCTATAGGCCATGAACCAGAAAGCGCTCGTCAGTGCGCAGGTGACGATCGCCGTGACAATAACGATAACGAAGGTTCTCAAGCGTTCCACCCCCGTTCAACGCAACTTATTCCTTACCCGTTCCGTTTCGTGCGTCGAATGACCGGAACCGTCCACATCGGCTGCTCGGGCTGGATCTACCGGCACTGGCGCGAGCTGTTCTATCCCGCGAAGCTGGCGCAGCGCCTGTGGTTCGCCCATTATGCCGAGACGTTCCGGACGGTGGAGCTCAACACCAGCTTCTACCACCTGCCCAAACCCGAGACCTTCACCAAGTGGCGCGACCAGGCGCCACCGGGCTTCCGCTACGCGGTCAAGGCGCCCCGCTTCATCACCCATATGAAGAAGCTGAAGGACTGCTCGGAGCCGGTGGAGGAGTTCCTGAGCCGCGCCCGCAACCTCGGCGACACCATCGGGCCCGTCCTCTACCAGCTTCCCCCGCGCTGGGCGCTGAACCGCCAGCGGCTCGAGGAATTCATCGCCCTCCTTCCGCCCGATCTCACCCACGTCTTCGAGTTCCGCGAGAAGAGCTGGCTGACGGAAGAGGTGCTGGCCCTGCTGGACGCCCGCCAAATCGCCTTCTGCGCCCACGACATGCCGGGCTCGGCGACGACGCGCTGGGCTTCGGGGCCGATCGCCTATGTCCGCTTCCACGGCGGCGAAGGCAAATATTGGGGCCGCTATTCGGACGAGGGCCTGCTGGCCTGGACCGACTGGATCGTCGAGGAGGCCAGGAGCGGCCGCGACGTCTGGTGCTATTTCAACAACGACATAGGCGGCCACGCCATCCACGACGCCCTGACGCTTCGGGCGATGGTGGGGCAGGCGCTGCGCTAGAAGCGGTTGCCGGTCGTTGCCGGTCAGCGGGCCTTGCCGGTGGCGATCGCCGCCTGGTGGGCCAGCGCGGCCTGGAAGTGCATCTCCAGCGGCATAAGCCGGGCCATCAGCCGGGGCGAAGCTTCGGCGGCAAGGCTCCTCCCCGTGATAGATCCCGCCGAAGCGATGATGGCGGAGAGTTCATCGCCCACCGCGAACAGCTTTTCCTTGCCGGCGAGCGCCTGCCGGAGCCGCGCGAAATTCGCGGCCTCCTCGCCGCGCAGGCCAAGGGCGGCCGACTTGCCGTCGAGCTCGCTCAGCTCGCGCTCGAGATTGGCGCGGCCGGCCTTGCTGGCGCCGGTTATCCGGCCGGAAATATCGGCGAGCTGCGCCCGCAGGGCCGCGGCCGCGGCATCCGGCCGGATACCCTGCCGCGCCGCCAGCCAGCCTCTCCCCGCGGCGCTCATCGCGCGGTAGAGCTGAATGCCGACCTCGAGGGCCTGGTGGACGGACTGAGTCGACGGGATCGCGGCCTGGCGGTTCCGGTAGATCGACGCATTGCCGTCGATGATCAGGAAGCCTCCTTCCATGAGGCGCGGCGCCATCTTCATGGCGGCCGCCCGGTCCCCGCGCTCGGCCGCACCCACGAAGCTGTCATAGTCGCGGATGAGGTCGAGGGTCTTGGCGTTCTGGCTCCTCACCTCCGAGAGCATGGTGGGGATGTCGAGAGTGCCGAGGCGAAGCCCGGCCGGAACGGCGATCCGGCCGGTCATCGCGTCGGCCCGCTCGACAATGGCCCGGGCTTCCGCCAGCAGCGCGCGGATCCGCGGCGCATTGGCCTTCGAGGCGGCGGGCGAGGTCATGCTCTCCAGAAGCGGCTTGGCATCGAGCAGCTTCTTCGCCCCTGCGACCTGCACCTCCATCACCTCCCCGAGCTGCGAGATGAAGGCGAGGGATTGGTCGAGGCTAAGCGGAGCGGCGGGCTGGACCGCAGCCTGGGCTTGCGCCGGCTCGCAAACGGCAAGGCCCCAGAACAGGAACAGCGCGGCCAGAGCGGCCCTGGAAAGCTTGGACATGACGCCCCCTTGCAAAGCCGTTCTGACCGCGATTACTGTCCCTTCGCCAGAGCGGCGGCCTGCTCCTGGGCGATCGCCAAATAATCGGCCTCCAGCTGGGTCAGCACCGGCAGAAGGCGAGGACCGGCCGGATCGCGGAGCTGGGCCCCGGTGATCCCCTTGTTGGCCTCGGCGAACGCGACCAGCCGGTCGGCGAGCGCGAAAACCTTGGCCTCTCCGGCATAGACGTTCCGGATCCGCTCCATCAGGCGCGCCTCGGAGGGATTGCCGGACCGGCGCTGCTCGTCGATCTCGGCAAGCTCCCGCTCAAGGTTCCGCCGCCCGGTAGCCGCGATCGATCGCGTCTCCGCGGTGAGAAGCCCAAGCTCCTTGCGAAGGGCCGCGGCCGCCGCGTCGGCGCCGGCCCCGTTATTGCCCCTCGCCTCGGTCGATCCGCGCAGCACGGCCTCCATGGCCCGGTAGACCTGTCCTACGACACCGAGCGACTGATGGGTGGAGTCCGTCGGCTCGGCGGTCGCCTGACGGTTGCGCACCAGCAGCCTCTGCTGGCCGATCGCGGCGAACGTGCCTTCCATCAGCCTGGGCATGATCCGGTCGAGCGCCGCGAGGTCCGATTTTCCCACGGCGACGGCGAAATCGTCGAAGGCGTCGAGCAACGCGAACATGCGGGCGTTATGCGCCCGGGCATCGGCGACCAGTTGCGGCCCGAGTTCGGCCATCATCTCCGGCG
>DASVTA010000398.1:0-1718 GCA_036387815.1 Allosphingosinicella sp. | reverse complement strand
GGAGACGATCGAGGAAACGGGGGTGGCCCCTGCGCTCAATTCCGCTCCCGACGCCGCGGCCCTTCGGAGCGCGATGGCGGCAGGCCGCCCGTTCGGCGCCCTGCTGGACGAGATGGGCGTGTCGCTCGATCTTGAGGCGCTGACGCTTTTCGCCCGCTGGTGCCCCAATTTCCGGGAGGCGCGGCGCTTCGACACCCTCTTTTATCTCGCCGAGGCTCCGGCGGGAGGGGGGACGCTGCACAGCGCGGACGAGACGGAAAGCGTCCACACCTTCTGGGCAAGCGCCGCGCAGGTCCTGGCGGAGATCGAGGCCGGGCGAGCCAAAGCTATCTTCCCCACCCGCCGCAACCTGGAGCGGCTGGCCCGCTTCGCCTCGCTGGCGGAGGCGCGCGTGGACGCAGCCCGGCACCCGGTCCGGCAGATCACCCCCTGGGTGGAAATGCGGGACGGGAAGCGCTTCGTGTGCATCCCCGAAGGGATCGGCTATCCGGTGACCGCGGAGCCTTATGAAAGCGCGCGGCGGCGCTGACTTCGCTTCGGCCGGCGCGCAATGCGCGCCACGGCGAGCCGGTCCCGCCGGAGGCGGTAGGCGGCAAGCCAGAACATATAGCTGAGCATAAGGGCGATAAGGATCGGGAACGCGTACATCATGGCGCGACAAAGCTCCGGGAGTCTTCAAGTTCCGCCGGTTGCGCCGAACGGTTGATCATCAGCGGAAGCTGGGCTCCAGCCGGACCGGCGGCCGGTAGCGGCGCCGTTCCTCGATCCGCTCCACCGGCTTCGACTGGCGCGTGTCGACGAACAGCGCTTCGATCACGCTGGGCCCGGGATAAGCGAACAGCATCTCCGACCCGGGGTCGAGCCGAACCCGGCTCTGGTCCTCGACCAGCCAGACGGACGGCGGCTCGAGCGGCTGCCCGTCGATCAGGCCGCTGCCGCGCACCGGAACCAGCCAGACCGGCCGCTCGACCTCCCCCGCCAGCCGGCCGCCCGCGCCGCAAGTCCAGCGTTCGACGACGAACGCCCCGCCTTGGGCGAGGATTTCCCGCCCCGGCGCGATCTCGGTGGCCGGGGCCGGGGCGCCGTAAGGCTCCGGCCGGGCCGCCATCACTCCCGCCTCCACCTGAAGCTCGCGCTCGCGGCCGTAGTCGAAGAGCCGGTAGGTGAGGTCGACATTCTCCTGGATCTCGACGAGCGTCAGGCCGGGGCCGAGGGCATGTATGGTGCCGGCCGGCGAATAATAGAAATCCCCCGCCTTCGCCTCACGCCAGTCGACCAGCGCTTCGAGCGTTCCAGCCTCGATCGCGGAACGAAGCTCCGCCGGCGAAACCCTGTGCTTCAGCCCGAGCCCGATCCGAGCCCCGGGATCGGCCTCGAGCACCAGCCACGCCTCGTCCTTGCCCCGGCGATGGCCGGCCGCGCGGGCCGCCTCGCCGTCGGGGTGAACCTGGATCGACAGTTTTTCCCGGGTCAGAAGATATTTGACCAGCAGCTCCGAATCCGGTCCGCGCCCGTCCTGGAACCAGATCTCGCCGATCGGCTCGCTCCCGGCTGCGGCCGCGCCGAAGCTCTTGGGGAGCTCGGCTCGCCCCCACAATTTCTCGACCTGCCTTGAAGCGAGGCGGCTCGCCGTCACCTGATCGTCCTTCCCGAGTCACGAAACCGGCGCCTGTCGTCCGGAGTCTTGCCGCCATGAGATACCTGCGCATGGTAAAAAT
>DASVTA010000397.1:0-17863 GCA_036387815.1 Allosphingosinicella sp. | reverse complement strand
TGAAGCTCGAGCCAGGCCGCGCGGTTGCCCGCCCGCTCGATCATCCGGTAGCGCGTCCTTGCGGACAAGCCGCCCTCGCCCTCCTCCACATGCATCTTCTCGCCGCCCGTCCCCGGCTGCTTGGCGAGCGGGAGATCGATGAAGCCGTCGGCTATGTCGGGCACCCCGGTGACGATCGCCCAATAGACCTTGCGCGCGGTGCGGCCGGAGAAAGCCTTTGAGAAGAAGCCGGCGGACCGGGCGGTGCGGGCGAGGAGGAGCACGCCCGAAGTGTCCTTGTCCAGCCGGTGGACGAGCTTGGGCCGGTTCCCGGCCTCGTCGGCAAGCCCGTCGAGCAGGCCGTCCAGGTGGGTATGGGTCTTGGTGCCGCCCTGGGTGGCGAGGCCGGGCGGCTTGTTGACGACGATGGCCTGCGCGTCGCGGTGAATCACGATCTCGTTGACGAATGCCACTTCGTCGTCGCTCAGCCTGGGCCGCTCCGGCTTCCCCCGCGCCGGCTCGGCGGCGGCGGGCTCGGCAGATTCGGCGGGCGGCACCCGGATCGACTGGCCCGCCTCGATCCGGTCGCCGGGCGCGGCGCGCTTGCCGTCGACCCGCAACTGCCCGGTCCGGGCCCAGCGCGAAACCATGTTGAAGCTTGCCTCCGGCAGGTGGCGCTTGAACCAGCGGTCGAGGCGGATCCCGTCGTCGTCGGGGGCGACGGTGAACTGGCGGACGTCGCTCATGATACGGCCCTCGCCGCCCACCAGCCCGAGAGGAAGAGGGAGCCGAGAACCGACTCCAAGGCAAAAAAGGCCGCGCCGGCGGCGCCGCCGATCATGGCGAGGAGAAGGCTGGGCATGGCGGCGATGTAGCCGGGCGGAGCGGGCGGCGCCACCCTCTCCGCCGCGCCTGGTCAGCAGGAGGAGGGCGACCGGCCGAAAGGCGGTCGGAGCCGTCCCCTCTCCTTCTCCGACGGGTGAATCATCAGCCGCCGTTCTTGGTCTTCCCTTTGAACTCGCGGAGCACAGGCTCGGTGCGAGGCATGGAGGCGATCAGCGCCACTTCCGACCCTTTCGGCTTCGGGGTGACGATCAGGTAGAAGGCGCCCTTGTCGCCGCCGTTGCTGCCGGCGAGGATATGATCGCCGTCGCGGACCTGATGCTCGGATGAGTAACCGGCGCGCACCGCCCGCGTATGGTACCAGTCGAGGACCCGCTGCCAATCGTCCGCGGTGGCGAAAGTGACGACTCGCGTGCTGCACCCGCTCTGATTGTTGGCCGCGGCCTCGGTCACGCGTCCGCCGGGATAAACCGGGAAGTCGGGCGAAAGCCGATTCGCCCAGGCCATGTTATAGTCGAAGCGGCGGGGGTCGGAGCAGCCCTTGCCGCCCTCCCCGATCGCGGCGGCGGCATCCGGGCCTTTGCCGGCGGAAGCGGCGGGCGCCGATCCGGCCGCGTCGGACGCGGGATAGGGCGCGCCGGCCGGAGTCGGAGCGGGACGGGCCGCGTTCCTGTTCGACTGCGACGCCAGGTTCGAATCGACGAGTATCTGATCGTTGAGCGCGCTCGTCACCGCTGGATCGGCATCGTTGCCGAGGGCGGCGAGATTGTCTTCTCCCCCGCCGCGGTTGCAGGCGGCGAGCGCGGCCAAGGCTGCGAGAGCGGTCAGTCGAAGCGGCGAAAAGGCTCGGTCGGTCATCGAAGAGACTCCTTGAAGCCGCCGCTATGCCGCATCCGCGCGCAAAATGGGTGACGAGAGATGGTTAACCGGGGGCAGGGCCGGCGCCTGTCCCGCTTCGGGACTGCCAGAAGGCGAAGCTTTCCGCCTGGACCCGCTCGACGAACCGCCGCGCCTCCGGGCCTTCCCACGGGCCTTCATAGCCCCGGGAACGGCCGCCTCCGGCGACCCACCATCCCTGGCCGGGAAGACCGTCGCTCTGCCGGACGACGAGCACCGCGAGCTCCGGCTCGCCCAGCCGCGCCGCCTCCTCGTCGACCGTCCCAAGGATCGCGCAGAGCGCCCGCATCTTCGGGCGCGAGAAGGAATAGCCGAGCTGCTCGAGCAGCTGAGCGTAGCTGACCGCCGTCCCCGCCCTGGCCGCGGCGACCAGATGGAGCCGCACGTCCTCCGGCTCGGCTAAAGCGCCCATCGGCTTATTTCAGTCCCGGTGGTGGACCGCGAGCCGTCCGTCGGTGCCGCCGCCGGCCCGCGGGCTCAGGCGCAGCTTGAAGGGGTGCTCGTCGCGTTTCTGGATCCCGTTCACAAGCCAGGCCTCGCCTTCCTGCCGGGCCCTCTCGAGCCGAAAGCCGTCGGCACGGGCGGGGTCGCGGTACCAGCCGGCCACCTTGTCGATCGGATCGGGCGTCGAGAAGCGGATCTCGACCTCGCTGTCTCCGCTCTTGTCGCTGCCGGGCCCGGCGGCGATGGCCATGCCGCGCAAGGTCGCGCCCGGATAGAGAAGCTTGCTGTCCCGATCGGCCCGCGCCTCGTCCACGACCCCTTTCGGCAGGCTCAGCGTCATGTCCACGCCCGGCATCTTGAGCGAGATCTTACCCTCTTCCGCTTTGCCCTCGGCGGAAACGGGCGGGTCGGGGGCGACATTTTCGGCTTCGCCGGCGCGATCGCCCCCGTCGCAGGCGAAGAGCAAAGCGGCGGCGGCGATTGCGGCGGACGGACTCCGGCGGTTCATTCTTTCTCCCCCTGGCTGAGGCCGATCCTAAAGGGCGTTTCGACGGGATTGAAGCCTTTGTTCCGCCGCGGCGAGATCGGCCCGTCAAGCGCTTGTCCCGCCCACCGCCCTCCGCTACCCGCGCCTCGGTGACCGACGCCGCCCGCACCCGATCCGGCCTGCTGATGGGGCTGGGGGCCTATGCCTTGTGGGGCGTGCTTCCGCTTTACTTCAAGGCTCTCATCCACGTCCCTGCGACCGAGATCGTCGCCCACCGCATCCTGTGGTCGCTCATCTTCCTGGGGGCGCTCGCCACCTGGTGGAAAAAATGGCCCACGATCCGCTCGGCCCTGAGCAATCCCCGGGTCGCTCTCACCCTTCTTCTCACAGCGACTCTGATCGGGGTGAACTGGCTGGTCTACATCTACGCCGTCGTCAGCGGGCATGTGCTGGAAGGCAGCCTCGGTTATTATCTCAACCCGCTCGTCAACGTGCTGCTTGGCGTGTTCCTGCTCAAGGAGAAGCTCAGCCTGCTCCAGAAAGCGGCGGTGGTCCTCGCCGCGACCGGAGTGGCGATCCTCGCCTTCGGGGCCGGCGGCGCGATCTGGATAAGCCTGACCCTTGCCGCCAGCTTCGCCGTCTACGGCTTCCTCAGGAAAGTGGCTCCAGTCGATTCGCTGGAGGGGCTGTCGATCGAGACCCTGTTCCTGGCGCCGCTCGCTTTCGGGTGGGTGATGTGGCTCACCGATACCGGAACCGGCGCCTTCCTCGACAGCCGAACCACCGATCTGCTTCTGATCCTGGGCGGCGCCCTCACCGCCATTCCGCTTCTGCTCTTCACGGCGGCTGCGAAGCGGCTGCCCTATTCGACGCTCGGCTTCCTCCAATATGTCGCGCCCTCGCTCCAGTTCCTGCTCGCCGTGCTCGTCTTCGAGGAGCCGCTCACAACCGCGCACATCGTGTGCTTCGCAGCGATCTGGGCCGCGCTCGCCATCTTCGTCAGCGAAGGGGTGCGCTCGCACCGGGCGGCGGCGGCGGAGGCAGCGGTCTAGCCCACCCGCCGGGGAGCCGCTAAGGCACGTGCCGATGCGTAACATCCTGCTCCTTCAAGCGCTCGGGCGCGGCTCGGCTCTTGCCGTCATTCTGGCGCTTCCCGCCGCGTGCGCGATCGAAGGGCCGATCCGCGACACCGGCTATTCGGCCTGCCACGTCCTCGGCTCGTCCGACTGGAAGGCGCAGGTCGAGTTCGACCCGACCAACACCCCGGTTCCTTATTACCGCCGCAAGCTCGTCGTCACCGGAAAGGTGACCACCGCGGGCGGCTATCGGGCGAGCCTGGGCGATGGGCCGGTCGCCCGCCTCGACGAGCCCGTCCAGCAGGTGATGGTCCGCACCGAAGGCGCGGCCGAAGCCGGCGCCGCCCCCGTCGTCCACGATGTCCGCGCGGTCTTCCCGGCGATGAAGCGCTACGGCGGCGTGGCGATCCGCTGCGGCGACGGGATCATCGCCGAAATACGCGAGGTCCCGGCGCCGCCCCGCCACAAGCGCGAGAACCCCTTCTCCTTCTAGGAGAACGCGGCGGCGAGGGCCGGCACAAGCACCAGAAGGATGCCGATCACGCTGGCCAGAAAGGCGATCGTCCGGACCACCGGCACGCCCAACGCGTAGAGCGGCAGGTAGACGATCCGAGCTCCGAGCCACAACCAGGCGCCGATCGCCGTCCACCGGCTCTCCACGTCCGCGACGGCAACGATCAGCACGGCGGCGGCGAAGATCGGGAAGGTCTCGAAGAAATTCGCCTGCGCCCGGGCCAGGCGGCCGACGGTCGGCTGCGGCGGCGGCAATTCCTCGTCGCGAGCGCCCATATTCCATTTGGCGCCATATTGCCGGGTCTTTACCCGAACCGCGGCGAAGATGTGAACCAGGGCCAGGATGCAGCCCCAGGCGAGGACGGTGAGCTCGGCGGTCATGGCTGGGGCTTGTCCGGCAAGTGGCGCGGTTGTGCAAGGCTCGTCATCCCGGCGAAAGCCGGGACCTCGCGCAGACCCGCCGAGACTTCTCGTCCGGGGGTCCCGGCTTTGGCCGGGATGACGGTGGGTGACAAAAGCCCGCGCCTTTGCCACAAACGCCCATGCCCAGCCCCCGTCTCGCAGCCGCTCCGGAGCCGGAGCTGAGCCTCCCCGGCTGGATCTATCGCGACCCCGAATCCTTCGAGGTGGAGATGGATCGGGTGATCCGCCCGTCCTGGCAGGTGATCTGCCACGCCCGCGAAATCCCGCAGCCCGGCGACTGGCGGACCATCGACTATCTAGGCGAGAGCATCATCGCCGTGCGCGGCGAGGACGGCTCGGTCCGCGCCTTTTCGAACGTCTGCCGCCACCGCGGCTCGCGGCTGGTAAGCGGCGGCGGCGGCTGCTCCAGACGGCTGACCTGCCCCTATCACGCCTGGACCTACGCCCTCGACGGACGGCTGATCGGAGTGCCGCAGAAGGGCGATTATCCCGGTCTGGACCCCTCGGCGCTCGGCCTCCTCCCGATCGAGCTGGAGGATTGGCGCGGATTTCTCTTCGTCCGGCTCGAGCCCGGCGGCCCGACCGTGGCAGAGATGATGGCGCCGCACGAGCCGGAGATCGCCCCCTATCGCTTCGAAGAGATGGAGGCGCTCGGCCGGGTGACGCTGCGGCCGCGCGCCGTCAACTGGAAGAACGTCGCCGACAATTATTCGGACGGGCTCCATATCCCGGTCGCCCATCCCGGCCTCACGCGGCTGTTCGGCCGCGGCTACGCCATCTCGGCGGGAGAGCATGTCGACCGAATGTCCGGAGACCTGGTGGAGCGGCCCTCGGCCAATCCGTCCGAGAGCGCCTATCAGCGGCTTCTGCCGCCCGTCCCGCACCTGCCGGAGCAGATGCAGAGGCGGTGGCTCTATTTCAAGCTCTGGCCGAACGTCGCGTTCGACATCTACCCGGACCAGATGGACTTCATGCAGTTCCTGCCGGTTTCGGCGACCGAGACGGTGATCCGGGAGATCAGCTATGCGCTTCCCGACGGCCGCCGCGAGATGAAGGCCGCCCGCTATCTGAACTGGCGGATCAACCGCCGAGTCAACGAAGAGGATACCGCGCTTATCGAAGGCGTCCAGCAGGGCATGGCGTCGAGACGCTACGTGCCGGGGACGCTCGGCGAGAGCGAAGTGTGCCTGAGGAGCTTCGCGCGCAAGCTAAGGCGGCTGATCCCCGAAGCGAATCTGCACCGGCCGCCGAAGGCGGGGTGGAGCCGGGATAGCTAGCCCGTCATCCCGGCGAAAGCCGGGACCTCCCGTCGAAAAATCTCGGTGGTCTGCCCCAGATCCCGGCTTTCGCCCGGATGACGGCGGACTAAGCCTGGGCCATCCGCCCCGTCATCCTGACGACCAGTTCCCGAACCGGATCGGACACCGAGGCCGGCAGCATCTTCGCGACCGCGTCCTCCGCATTCCCGAAGCCGGCGCTCACCCGCAGGAGCTCCATCGACCAGTCCGGAAACGATCGCCGCTCCACAGGGCGCTCGTCCCGGACCTCGAAGGCCGAGTGGCGCGGGTCCATTCGAAGCCGCTCGACCAGATTGTCGATCGCGCCTTCCGCGCCTTCGACGATCTGCAGGAAGCGCGAACCGTCAAAGAGAAGAAGGCCGGTGACTCCATCGAGCGCGTTCAGGTGGCGCGCCGTCTGCTGAATGTCGTTCAGCTCGTCGTCGCGAAGGTCGAGACGAGCGCGGCTGGTGTAGGTCAAGGTCTTAAGCTGCAAGGCTTTCTCCTCGCCCCGCACTGCCATGAACAAAGATCGCGATCAACTTCAGGCGGGACGGAATTTCCTCCGTTCCGGATCGGGCCGGCAAGGAAAGCGGCGCTTTATGCAATGGTTGAAGAAGCGGCCCGCCGAGGGCGCCTTGCAGATGCCCTCGTAGATTGCCTTTGGAACGTCGGAATAGATGTAGCGTCCCGTCTCCCTGAACCAGATGCTGAGCGCGCGCTCCTCCTCGTCATAGGCGACCCGGGCGATGACGCTCGAGGACAGTCTGGCGGCGCGCATGACCCTCTCCACGGCAGGGAATCGCGTGCCAGCGCTTCGCCGAATCGCCTGTTCCCGAAGCTTCGGCCAGCCGAATCGAATAAGGGCTGAGACGAGTCGCAGGCCTTCTGCGCCGCCGCTTGGCGAGTTGCCGGTCGTAGCTTACCATGCGCGGATTCGGGGGGGTGGGGCACATGGGTTATTCCTTTTGGATGGGCTTCGGGGCGCGAGCCGCTCTCCTCCCTTTGCTGGCACTCGTCGTCGCTCCCGCGGCCGCTGCGGAAGGGCCCAATCCCCGTCTGACGGCGCTGGTGCGCGGCGTGAACGACTCGGCAAACCGGCGCGACACGCTCCGGATCGCCAAGCTCGACATCGCCGTTCGAATCCATGGCGGCGTTGCCGACACGATTCTCACAGCCCGGATCGCCAACCCCGGCAACGAAGAGCTGGAGGCCGATTTCGGCCTCGCACTGCCCGAAGGCTCCACCGTCACCGGCTATGCCCTGGATGTCGACGGAGAGATGATCGACGGAGTGCTCGTCGACCAGCGTCAGGCCCGGCGCGCCTATCAGGATCGGGTTCGCCAGGGCGTCGATCCGGGCCTCGGCGAAGTGCTGCGAGGCTTCCAGTTCCGCAACCGGGTGAGCCCAGTTTTCGCGAAGAAGTCCCGCACCATCAGGGTCAGCTTCAGCACCCCGCTCGACGCCAGCCGAGGCTATGTTCTGCCGCTCTCGGGCGGCAACGAGGTCGGCGAGCTCAGCATTGCTGTCGACGCCGGCGGCCTCGCCGGAACGCCCGAAATCCAGCTTCCCGACGGCGGACAGGCCCGGCAGGAGCGGATTTCGGGACGCTACCTTTTCTCCTACGCCCGCGCCGGCGCGCGGCTGGAGCGCGCCTTGACCGTCTCCGCACTGGAGCGGGCCGCGCCCCTGATCGCCTCCCGTCACCCGAATGGGGAAGCCTTCTTCGAGCTTTCCGACACGGCAAGCGTCCGCGGTGCCGCGCGGGGCCCGCGCAGTGTGGCAATCCTCTGGGATCGATCCCTGTCGCGCGCCGACGACGACCTTGCCTCGGAGGCGGTCCTTCTCAGGGCCTATCTCGAGCGGGTGCGGCCGCACCGGATCGAGCTGATCCTCTTCGATGCGAGCATGGTGGAGCGGGTGTCGGTTTCGAGTGGAGAAGCCGCCGAAGCCGCCGTGAAGGCGACCCGCTATCTCGGCGCAACGAGCGTCGCGGTGCTTGCGGGACAACCTATAGAAGCCGACGTTTGCCTGCTCTTTTCGGACGGGCTGGTGACGATGGACCGCCGCGACGCGTTCCGGCCGGCCTGTCCCGTCCTCGCCGTCTCCAGCGCTAAGGACGCCGACCGCACCTGGCTCGGGGCCGTCGCGGCCGCATCAGGGGGCACTTCGGTCCAGGTCGACGGCCGCAACGGTGAGGCGATGCTGGCGAAGCTCACCGGTGGCGCTCCCCAAGTGCTTGGAGTGCGAAGCGCCGCGGGCGCCCCGATTGAGTTCACATTGCTGGATTCACCCGAAAACGGCTGGCGCCTCGTCGGCCCGCTGCCGAGCAGCGGCGGCATCGTCGTTCGGCTCGCCGACCCGGGTGGGAGTGGCGTGGACCGGTCCTATTCGGTGCCGCCCGCCGACCTGCCATCCCTCGCCGGCGCCGGTGCCCTTTGGGCCTCCGAGCGCCTCGCCCTGCGCGCGGCGAGCGACGACGGGGACCGTCAGGCGCTGGTGGACTTTGCCCGCCACCACAGCGTCGGCGGGCCCGAAATCTCCTTCCTCGTGCTGGAGACTGCGCAGGATTACGCCCGCAACGACATCGCTCCGCCGGCGAATTTTCCCAAGGATAAGCGCGCGGAGTTCGACCGGCTGATCGCCCAGCAGCGCACCGAGGAGCAGGCGCAGCAGGACGGGAAGTTCGCGGAAGTGCTTGCAGCCTGGGAAGAGCAGAAAAGCTGGTGGCAGCGGCAGTTCGATCCCGCTGCCAAGCCTGAACGGGCGAAGCCCGAAGCCGCCACTCAGCAGGTCACCGTCACGGGAGCGAGAGTACGGACCGAAGGGAACCGTTCTTCGAACCGGCGCAGGCGCGGCGAAATGCTCTTCGAGCCCGCACCGCCGCCGGAGCCCTCGCCGTTGCCCCCCGCCGTGGAGCCGATGCCGCCCATGGAAGTGGGCGAGAGCGTGAACGAACTGCCGGCGCTGAGGTCCACCTCCAGTGCTTCGAGCCCCGCAGAGAACCGGATCGAGATGGCCGAATGGGCCGCCGACCGTCCGTACTTGAAGGCCCTGGCCGAGGCTCCGGCCGGAAAAATGGAGACCGTGTTCGCCGCCCAGCAGGCCAAGCATGGCGGCCTTCCGGCCTTCTGGCTCGATGTCTCCGATTTCTATCTCCGCTCAGGCCACCGTCCCGAAGCATTGCGGCTCCTTCTCTCCGCGCTCGACCTCCCGACCCGGGACAGCGAAACCATCGCCACCGTCGCCGCGCGGCTGGTCCGCTGGGGCGAGCTGGACCGTGCCGTCCAGCTTTATGAGCGGCTGGTCGCGAGCGAGCCGGACCGGCCGCAGCCGTTACGCAGTCTCGCGCTTGCTCTGGCGAGGCGAGCCGAGGTCGCCGGCGGCGAGCAGGCCCGGGCGGATTTCGCGCGGGCGATCGCGCTGCTGGCGCAGGTCGCGACGAAGCGCTGGCCGGCCGCCTATGGCGGCATCGAGCTGATCGCACTGATGGAGGCGAACCGGCTGATCCCCCGCTACCGCCTCCTCGGTGGCACCGACGTCGCCCTCGACCCCCGCCTCGTGGCGCTGCTCGACGTGGACGTCCGGGTCGTCATCGAATGGAATACCGAGGCGACCGACCTCGACCTCTGGGTCGATGAACCCAATGGCGAGCGGGCCATCTACAACCACCCGCGAACGCTCATAGGGGGCCGCCTGTCGAAAGACATGACACGCGGTTACGGGCCGGAGGAATATCTCCTGCGCCGAGCTCCGGACGGGACCTATACGGTGCGCGCCAACGTGTTCGCAGCGGACCGGATCAATCCCAACGGCTCCTCGCGCATCACCGCCCATCTCATCCGCGATTACGGACGGCCCGGCGAGCGGGAGGAGGCGATCGACATCGAGGTTCTGCCGAAGGACCGACGCGGCGAGCGGCTGATCGGGAAAATGCGCGTCAGTCGGCAAGTGCCGGAAGCCGGCTCGGCGCCCGGCCCGGAAGGAAGGAAGGAATGACGGCCAGCGACCCCCGCATCGACGCCTACATAGCCCGTCAGGCGGATTTCGCCCGGCCGATCCTCGAGCATCTGCGCTCCGCCGTCCACGCCGCCTGCCCGGAGGCGGAGGAGACGCTGAAATGGGGCATGCCGCACTTCCTCTACAAGGGGCGGATGCTCGCCGGCATGGCCGCGTTCAAGGCGCATGCCACCTTCGGCTTCCGGCGGGCGAAGGAGGTGGTGGGCGAAACCGGGGCGGAGCGTGACGCGATGGGGCAGTTCGGACGGCTGACGTCGGTGGCCGACCTCCCGCCCGACGAGGCGCTTCGGGTCCTGATCCGCAAGGCGATGGCGCTTACCGACGAAGGAACCCGCCCCGCACGCAGGAAAGCGGCTCCGAAGGCGGAGCCGGAAGTCCCGCGCGAGCTCGCGAACGCACTTGCCGCCAACCCCGCCGCCCAAGCAACGTTCGGCGGCTTTCCCCCGAGCTGCCGGCGCGAATATGCGGAATGGGTGGCGGAGGCGAAGCGGCCCCAGACACGGGACAGGCGCATCGCCCAGGCGGTCGAATGGCTTGCCGAGGGGAAGAAGCGGAACTGGAAATACGAGAAAGGCTGAGGCGGGTCTTCGATACGCCGGTTCGACAGGCTCACCGGCTACTGAGGATGAACGGTAGAGAAAAATCCCCATCGCTCATCCTGAGGAGGGACTGAGCCTGGGAAGCATGTCCTGAGCGACGCCGCAGGCGGCGTCGAAGGGGCCCATCTCGCAGGACACATTCCATCCCGTCCTTAACACTCCATCAAACCTCTGGCGCTAGGGACTGTCCAACCCGGCAGAACGCAGGATTCCCATGTATCACGCGCCCGTTCCCTTGGAAGTCGACCCGCAGGAATTGGAGCCGGCGGAGCTTGCGGATGAAAGCGTCGGCTCCGACGCAAGCAGCCAGAGGCTCCGCGACGCCCACCTCCACAACGGGCAGGCGCAGACCCGCCTCCTCTTCGCACCCTTCTTCGCGCGGCCCGGCGCCGGCGCCGCTTTGCTGGTCGCCTGGGCGATGTTCGGAACGACCAGGATCGAGCTGATCGCCGGCTGGCTCGGCGCCGTCGGCCTCGCCAACTGGACCTATTACCGCTCGGCCAGGACCGAGGGCGCGGCGGCGGAGAGCCGCTCCGCCGAGGGCCGGCCGCTGGTCCGCGCGATCGGCGAAGCGGTGGCGCTCGCCGCGATCTGGGCCACCTTGCCCACCTACGCCTTCGCCACCCAGCCGCACGAGGTGCAGGTCGTCATCGGCGGCGCCATGGGCGCGATGATCATGGCCGCGATCGGCCTCGCTTCCGTCCCGGCCGCGGCGTTCGCCTGGATCGCGACGATGACCTTCTTCCTGTGCTGCGCTTATTATCTCGGCAGCTCGGATCTTTCCCCGACCTTCGGCGCCTCCATCGTCGGAGTCGCCGCCGTCGCCATCTTCGGAGTCGCCCGGCTCACCCGCTGGACCTTCGGCCAGCTCCAGACCATCGCCAACGTCCGCACCCAGGCCGAGTCGGTCCGGCTCCTGCTCAAGGAATATGAGCATCGCGGAGTCGGCTGGCTGTGGCAGGTCGATGCCGAGAATAGGGTCGTCTACATCTCCTCGCGGATGACCTCGCTGCTCGGCCGCTCGGCGAGCCAGCTGATCGGGCATTCGCTCCCCGCAACGCTCGGCGGCAACAGCGCGCTGGGCCGCACACTGCTCGCCCGAGCCCCCTTCGCAAGCCTGGAGATGGAGCTGAAGACCCGCCGCGGAACGCGCTGGATCAGCCTCGCGGGGGATCCGATCATCGACATGGCCGGTCAGTTCCAGGGCTTCCGCGGAGTCGGCTCCGACATCACCGAGGTACGCCGCACCCAGGAGCGGCTGACCAACCTGGCCAACATGGACGTGCTTTCCGGCCTTCCGAACCGCGGACGCGTGCGGCAGCTGCTCGGCGAGGCGCTCTCCACGTCGCAGTCGAGCAATGTGCCCTGCGCCATCATGT
This sequence comes from Allosphingosinicella sp., assembly GCA_036387815.1. Classification (GTDB taxonomy): domain Bacteria; phylum Pseudomonadota; class Alphaproteobacteria; order Sphingomonadales; family Sphingomonadaceae; genus Allosphingosinicella. The sequence goes on along the minus strand of DASVTA010000397.1, from coordinate 5,926 downwards.
TCCTCGACCTCGACGGCTTCAAGCCGGTCAACGACACGTTCGGCCATCCCAAGGGCGACGCGGTCCTGAAGAGCGTGTCTCAGCGCCTCGTAAAAGAGGCCGGCGAATCCGGCCATGTCGGCCGGATGGGCGGCGACGAGTTCGCCATCGTCATCCGCGACGCGCAAAGCAGAAAGAAGGTAGACGACCTCGCCCGCCGGATCATCTCCGCCGTCGCCGAGCCCTACCACATCGACAAAGCCGAGATCCGCATCGGGGTATCGATCGGCTGCGCCTTCGGACCGATCGACGGCCAGAGCGTCGACGATCTCATCCAGAAGGCCGACCTCGCCTTGTACCAGGCGAAGGGCCAGGGCCGCGGCACCTGCTGCTATTTCTCCGCCGACATGCAGAACGAGGCCGAGGACCGGCTCCGGCTCGAGCAGGACCTTCGCCAGGCGCTGACGCTCAAGCAGTTCCGGCTCGATTATCAGCCGCTCGTCAACGCGGCCGACCAGAGCCTGATCGGTTTCGAGGCCCTGATCCGCTGGCACCATCCGACCCGCGGAATGGTCTCGCCGGTCGAGTTCATCCCGCTCGCGGAAGAGACCGGCCTGATCATGCAACTGGGCGACTGGGTGATCGACGAAGCCTGCCGCGCGGCCTCCGTCTGGCCCGATTACATCAGCGTCGCCCTGAACCTCTCGGCCCGCCAGCTGATCCTTCCGGCGCTTCCCAACACGGTTTCCGAAGCGCTCGCCAAATACCGGCTGAAGGCCAACCGGCTCGAGCTGGAAGTGACCGAATCGGTCTTCCTGGGCGACTCCGAAGGCTCGCTCGACGTCCTCAAGCGCCTGCGCGCCCTCGGCGTCTGCATTGCCCTCGACGATTTCGGGACCGGCTATTCCTCGCTCGGCTACCTCAACAAGGCGGTCTTCCATAAGCTGAAGATCGACGGAAGCTTCGTGCGCGACGCGGCCAACAACCGCGAGACGGTGGCGATCATCCAGTCCATCGTCCAGCTCGCCAAGAGCTTCCGGATGACGGTGACCGCGGAAGGCGTCGAGACCGCCGACGACTTCACCCGCATGCGGGACCTCGGCTGCCACCAGATCCAGGGCTATCTGTTCGGCCGCCCGATGAGCTTCGAGCGCGCCACCGACCTCATCCACGGCACCCAGAGCCGGCTCACCGCGTAATCGATTCCTCCCCTGCTTTTGCAGGGGAGGATTTCACCGCCCGACCCGCTATAGCGACCCGATGCGCTTCATCGCACTTACGCTACTCCTCTTCGTCACGGCCTGCGGCGACCAATCCGAAACGCCCCGACAAACCGCGCACCGCGAGAAATCGGCTCAGCAGCCCATGCCCGAGCTAGAGCCTCCGGCCGAAACCGCGCAGAACCGCGAAGACCGCGGCGACGCAGCGGCCACCCTCAAACGTTACTACGCGCGGATCGGGGCGGGCGATTACGATGCCGCCTGGGCGATGCGCTCGGGGGCAAGCGGCGACGAGGCCCGGCGGCGCTTCGCGGACAATTTCCGCGCGTATCAATCCTATCAGGCCGACGTCGGCGTCCCCAGCGAGCCGGTGCAGGCGAACGGGTGGGCCTATGTCGAGGTGCCCGTGATGATCCGCGGCACTTTCCGCGGCGGCAAGGCATTCGCGAGCGCCGGCAGCGTCACCCTTCGGAAGGCCACGTCCGGGGCGGGCGGAGGCTGGCGCATCTATACGGGCGAGGGGCGCTGACCTGCCCGTCACGGCTGCCAAAGCCGGGATCTCGTGGAAGAAAAGGCGCCTTAACCGCCCAGAGGTTCCGGCTTCCGCCGGGATGACGATTGCCTCCAGCCTTGAGGTTTGTTATGATGTTACATAACATCGTAGCAGGAGGACGCCATGGAACGCCGCCGCAGCAGAACCGCCTATGCCACAGTCTCCGAGCAGCCGATCAGCGCGATCAACACCACTCCGATCATCGACGTGATGCTGGTCCTCCTCATCATGTTCATCATCACCATCCCCACCATGACCCACAGCGTGAAGATCGACCTGCCCGGCATCGGCGACGGCGGCGACCCGGAGATTCACCAGATCGCGCTCGATGCCCGCAGCCGGCTGAGCTGGGACGGGGCGCCGATCTCCGAGGCGGCCCTTCCCGCCCGTCTCGCCGCCTTCCGCGCAGCCGGGCCGGACGCAGTCCTCCACTTCCGCGCCGATGCGGAAACGCGTTATGAGGATTTCGATCGGGTCCTCGCAGACGTGAAGCGCGCCGGTGTCGAACGGCTCGGCTTCGTTGGCAACGACCGCTTCGCCCGATCCTATTGACGCGGCTATCGAGGGAGTGAGAGATGAAGGCCTGGGCGACGATGGCAGCGAGCGGATTGCTTCTCGCGGGTTGCGAGGACGGGGCGCCGGAGCGCAACGTCACCCGGGTCGTCGCCGCCAATCCGATGAGCGACCAGCTCAAGACCGTCAGCGAACCGACCCGCAACCTCGGCCTCTACCGGGCGATCCGCGACAATGGGCGTCGCTGCAAGAGGGTCGATCACGGCGCTTACCAGCAGCAATATAAGACGATGGCGATGTGGACGGCCCGCTGCAGCGACACGGGCGACTATGCCATCTACATCGGGCCCAGCGGCGACGTGCAGGTGAGCGCGTGCAAGGACGCCGGAGAGCTCGGCCTGCCCGAATGCAAGGCGCCCGCGCCTTCCGCTCAACCGGTCGAGGCTTCCGAGAAACGGTAGCGGCCGCGGATCCGGCTGTTGAAGTGGCGGCCCTTGATCCGCGCCGATCGGAACGCCTCGGCGGCCTCGGGCGGAACGTCATGGAACAGGTAGCGCCGGCCGGTGGTGAAGACCACGTCCAGTTCGCGCGCTTGAGTGCGATATTCGATCGATCGGATGACGGTGGACGGCATCTCGTGCCCCGGCTCGAGCTTCGCCGGACCCTCGACCGGGACCCGGCGAAAGCCCGGCTCGGACCTTAGTAGCGCCAGCGATAGCCGTCGCGGTAGCGGCGGCGATCATCGTAGCGGTAGCCGTAGCGGCTGTCGCGGCGCGCTTCGCGTATCTCACGGCGGCACTCGCGCAGCTCGCGCTGGTATTCGCGACGGCTGTCGGCCCGGCGGAGCTCGCGGCGGCATTCCCGGCGCTCCTCGCGGACCTCGTTCCGATCGTTATAGCCATAGTGATTGCCGTAATGGCGCGCCGAAGCGGCCGTCGCCGGAAGCGCGACCGCGGCCGCCAACGTGGCGGCCAGAACATACATACGCATACTCGTCTCTCCTCGACTGGAGCGCCCGCGCGCATCGCGGGCCGCCGCAAGAACGAGCGGAGATTATCGCCTGTTTCATGAACCGAAAACTACAGGCCGTTCATCGGCGGTTTAGGCGTTCCCACTCGCCGCCGCCGCCGCCATCTCCTGGCCGCGGCAGCGCGAAGCTTCGAGCGTCCGCAGGACCAGCGCCCTCAGTCCCTCCTCGGAGTCGAGAACCTCGAGACCCGCTTCGGTGGTGCCTCCGGGGCTCGCCACGCGGCGGGCCAGGGCCTCCGGATTGGCGCCCGGAGCGGCGGCCAGCGCAGCGGCGCCTTCGGCCATTCGGGCGGCGAGCCGGGCCGCCTGCTCCGCCGGGAGGCCCAGTTCCGTTCCCGCCGCGGCCAGCGCATCCAGGAAGCGGTAGAGGAAGGCCGGCGCGGCGGCGGTGAGGGCGCTCGCGACGGCGAAGAGGCTTTCGTCGTCGAACCATTCGACATGACCCAGCGCCGCCATCAGTCGCTCGGCCTCCACCCTCCCGGCCGGATCGCTCAAGTCGTCGGTGAAGAGGTCGGTTACGCCGCTGCGCAGGCTCACGGGCAGGTTGGGCATGGCCTTGACGACGGTGCGCGGCGCCGGGAAGTGGCCGCGCAGAGTCGCGAGGGTCGTTCCGGCGAGGATCGAGACGAGGATCGTCTCGGGCTCCAGCGCCGGAGCGACCGAGGGCGCCACCTCGGCGAGCTTCTGCGGCTTCACTCCGAGCAGGACCAGCGCCGGCACTTCGCCTTCGGGCAGGGCGGCGAGAGTGCGGATCCCGGGAGCCGGCTCGCGGCCGCTCGGGCGGACCACGGTGATCAGGCGCGGATCCGCGCCCGCGGCGAGCCAACCTTCGAGCATCGCGCCGGCCATGTTGCCGCAGCCGATGAGGAAGAGCGGGCCGGGGAGCTGGAGTGAGGTCATCTCAAGTCCGTCACCCCACCCTTTGCCGGGGACGAGGCGCCTCAGGCCTCGCCCTGGGTCTCGATGAGCGCGGCGGCGATGGCTTCCTGGGGGGTCTTGCCGGCCCACAGGACGAACTGGAAGACGGGGTAGAAGCGCTCGCATTCCTCGATCGCCGCCTCGACCAGGGTCTCGGCGTGCTGCAGGGTGAGGGTCCCGCCTTCGTCCGCCTCGAGCAAGGTGGCGTGGCGGAAGAGGACCAGGCCCGACGAGGCCCAAAGCTCGAAATGGCCGATCCAGAGCTGCTCGTTGATCAGCCCGATCGTCTCGTAGACCGCGGCACGCTTGTCCTGGGCGACGCGGATGTCCGGAAGCGCGAGGAACTGGAGGACATGATCCTCGTCGCGCCACACGGCGCGAAGCTCATATTGCGCCCAGCTGCCCTGGAAATTGGCGACGATCTCGTCCTCGCCGCGCTCGCTGGCCCAGCCGTGGGCGCTGAAATATTGTTCGAGCATGTCGATCGGGCCGCCCGTCTCGCGCTCCAGCTCGAATTCATCCACGTTCATCGCTCAAGCTTTCCGGCCGCCTCGTTCCAGGAAACTGCCCGCGCTCGGGCGGCAGCGCAAGCACGCAGGTTAGGCGACCACAATATGTTGTGGATTACTGGCCGGCCGGCCCCGTAGCGGCCTCGGCGCCGGAGTCCGCTCCGGAGCCGGGACCGGCCCTGCACTTCGGCGACGCCGCCGCCTCCTCCAGCGCTTCCAGCCGGCTCCTGAGCGAGGCGCTTTCCTCGCGGGCGGCGATCGCGATCGCCTTCACCGCCTCGAACTCCTCGCGGGAGACCATGTCGAGCCCGCCGACCCAGTCGCGCATCCTGTCGCGGAAGGCGCCCTCGGCCTCTCGCCCCATTCCGGCGATCGTCCCGGCGGCGCCGTTCATCACCTTCACGAAATCGTCGAACAAACGGTTTTCGGACTGCATGATGCGCCCTCCTTCGAATTGCTTAGGTGGCGATATCGGTAGTGGAGCCGCCCGGCGCAAGCTCCGAAGCGCCGGGGTTGAGCGTTCCGATCTGCCAGGTAAGCAAAGCGGCGAAGCACAGCCAGGCGATATAGGGCAGCATCAGCAGGGCCGCGGAGCGGCGTATCCGCCAGAAGAGGACGGCGGTCAGCGCCGAGATCAGGATCATCGCGAAGATGGTCCAGAAGGCAGCGCCGACCTCGTGATAGGCGAAGAAGAGGGGCGACCAGGCGTAGTTGAGCAGGAGCTGGAGGACGAACAGCGCCAAGGCCGGGCGCCGGCCGCGGGCGCCCCTCGCGTGGAGGATGAGCGCCAGCGACAGGCCGAGCAGGATGTAGAGGATCGTCCAGGCCGCCCCGAACATCCACCCCGGCGGCATGATCTCGGGCTTGCGGAGGGCGTCGAACCAGGCGTTGCCGTAGCCGGAATTGGCGATCCGGCCGGAGACGGTGCCGAGCAGGAGCACCAGCGGCACGGTGAACAGCGCATAGCGGAGGAAGGACATCCTCAGCTGCGATTTGGAGGCGATCGCGGTCATCGGACCCCCCGTTTTGCCAAGGTGAAGTTCATGAAGTTCACGCTCTCCCAAGTTCTTTTCCTCTCCCGCTTTTGGCGGGAGAGGGGGGACCCAAGCCGAAGGCTTGGGGGGTGAGGGTCTTTTGACTCAGTGCTGCAGACCCTCACCTCCCACCGCTTCGCGGCGGGCCCCTCCTCTCCCGTAAGGACGGCA
>DASVTA010000396.1:0-3008 GCA_036387815.1 Allosphingosinicella sp. | reverse complement strand
CTTCCAGCGTTTGTCGGGCGCGGCTTCAGGCGCCATGCTCGGGAACTGGGCGGCCGAGGTGATCGGCAATTGCCCGCGCAGCATCTCGGCCCGCGACGAAGGCTTCAGGCCCTCGCCGCGCATGAAGGCGGCGGCGAAGCGGGCGAAATCGGCGATATTGGTGTCCATCGACCCGGCGGCGCGGACCCGGCTTCGCTCGTCGTGCGGCTCCACCTTGCCGTCCGACGTCCAGCCGTCGGCGAGGTTGCGGGCGAAACCGGGCCTCCACATCATGCCGCTGTTCTTCATTCCGAAGCGGTCGAAGACCCGCCGCTGCATCTCGGCGCCGAGATCGAGACCAAGGCCCTTTTCGATCACGAACTGCAGAAGGATGATCCCCTCTCCCGAATAAGCGTAGCGCGTGCCCGGATCGAAGTTGATGCGCAGCTTGCCGTCCGGCTCGTCCCAGGAGAAGTTCCTGAAGCCGGAGGCGTGGGTGAGGAGATGGCGGGCGGTGAGCTTGCGCCAGCGCTCGTCGCCCGCGAGGTCGCCCCAATTGCCGTAGGCGTCGAGATTGCCATAGTCCGGAAGCGGTTTCGGCAGATATTCGGCGACGGGCCGATCGAGATCGAGACGGCCCTCTTCGACAAGCTGCATGACGGTGTAGGCGAACACCGCCTTTGTCAGCGAGGCTCCGTACATGACGGTGCCGGTCTGCAGCGGAGCGCCCGAGGCGTTGCGATGCCCCCAGGCCCGAACGAAGACCGGCTTGCCATCCTCGATGACGGCCAGGGCGAGGCCCCTGGCCCCCGTGCGCTGCATGGCGGCACGCGCGGCCGAGTCTATCTTCCCGGCCGGCGTGCGGGCCTGCGCGGGAAGGGCTGCGATTGCTGCTATCGCCATTCCGAATGCCCAAGCTTTCAGCTTCGTCATGCTACAAGTGTAGCAGGTACCCACCTCCCTGTCACCCTGAACTTGTTTCAGGGTCCAGTTTCGAGCATCGGGTCCTTCGATTCGGGCCTTCGCCAAGCTCAATCCCTACTCAGGATGAGCGGCTGGTGCTTTCCGCTCATCCCGAGTAGCCGGTGAGCCTGGCGAACCGGCGTATCGAAGGATCATCGCGCCGGACCCTGAAACAAGCTCAGGGTGACGGCCTTCCGGAGTGAATAAAGAGCCATGGGTTTTCGTTGCGGAATCGTCGGGCTGCCCAATGTCGGCAAATCGACCCTGTTCAACGCGCTGACCGAGACGGCGGCGGCGCAGGCGGCCAATTATCCCTTCTGCACGATCGAGCCCAATGTCGGCCGCGTCGCGGTCCCCGATCCGAGGCTCGACGAGATCGCCCGAGTCGCCAAGTCGGCGCAGGAGATCGAGACGCAGCTCGAATTCGTCGACATCGCCGGCCTGGTCCGGGGCGCCTCCAAGGGCGAAGGGCTTGGCAACCAGTTCCTCGGCAACATCCGGGAGGTCGACGCCATCGTCCACGTCCTGCGCTGCTTCGAGGGCGGCGACGTCACTCATGTCGAGGGCCGGGTTGATCCGGTGGCGGACGCCGATACGGTCGAGACCGAATTGATGCTCGCCGATCTCGACAGCCTCGAGAAAAGGGTGCCGGCCCTCGCCAAGAAGGCGCAGCAGGGCGACAAAGAGGCCAAGGTGCAGGCCTCGGTGCTCGGCCAGGCGCTGGAGCTGCTTCGCGACTCGAAGCCCGCGCGGCTCACCGAGCCTCGCGACGAGGAGGAGAAGCTGGCGCTCGACCGGGCGCAATTGCTCACCGCCAAGCCGGTCCTCTACGTCTGCAACGTGGACGAGGGCGACGCGGCTGGCGGCAACGCCCACAGCGCGAGGGTGTTCGAGAAAGCGGCGGCCGAAGGCGCCGGCGCGGTCGTCATCTCGGCTGCGATCGAGGCCGAAATCGCGGCCATGGACCCCGCCGACCGCCCCGAATTCCTGAGGGACCTCGGCCTCGAGGAGACCGGGCTCGCCCGAGTCATCCGCGCCGGCTACGATCTCCTCCACCTCATCACCTTCTTCACCGCCGGCCCCAAGGAAGCGCGCGCCTGGACGGTCGAGAAGGGCGCCAAGGCGCCTCAGGCCGCGGGGGTCATCCACACCGACTTCGAGCGCGGCTTCATCCGCGCCGAGACCATCGCCTATGAGGATTTCGTGAAGTTCGGCGGGGAGGCCGGCGCCAAGGAAGCGGGCCGGATGCGCTCCGAAGGAAAGGAATATGTCGTCCAGGACGGCGACGTGATGCTGTTCCGGTTCAACGTGTGAAGATGGAGCGGCGCCTGCTCCAGCTCGCTGTGGCGCTGGGCTGCGTGGTGCCGCTGCTGGCGGGCGGCGCGGGGATGATCGAGGGGCCAGCCTTCCTGAGCGGCGTCGGACGCGACTCGCCGGCCGACCTCGACAGCCACTTCCGCTACCTCTCCGGCCTGCTGTTCGCGATCGGCATTGCTTTCGCGAGCTGCATTCCGGGGATCGAACGCAAGACGGGGCGGTTCCGGCTGCTTGCCCTGCTGGTCTTCGTCGGCGGCCTGGGCCGGCTTTTCTCGTTCCTGTCGATCGGAAGCCCGGGCGCGGGTCACGTCTTCGGGCTGGCGATGGAGCTCGGGACCGTGCCGCTGCTCGTCCTGTGGCAGTGGCGGGTCGCGGTTCAGGCCACGTCCTCGCGATAGTAGATGTCGCGCTGGAGGACTTTGCAGACGAACCGCCCGTCGGGGGCGTGGATCCGGTTGAGGAAGCTGTGGGCGTAGGGGAAGAAGTGGACGTGGAGATTGAGCGGGTATCTGGACTCGCGCTCCCGCGGAACGACCAGGATGAGCCGCCGCTTCGCAAGCCGTCTCAGGTCGGCGACGGCGCCGTCGATGTCGAGGATATGCTCCAGCGTGTGGGTGCACACGACCGTATCGAATGAGTTGTCGGCGAAGGGAAGCCGCCCGAGCCACCCTTCGACGAAGCTGAGGTTCGAGGGCCAGTCCCCCTCCGGCGGCGCCAGGTCGGCGCCGACGACCCACCACCCCGGAACC
>DASVTA010000395.1:0-5179 GCA_036387815.1 Allosphingosinicella sp. | reverse complement strand
CGCCCGAAATGATCGACGCCTGGTTCGACGCGATCGACCGGGCGATGGCCGCCCACTTCCCGCTCGAGAAGATCGAAGCGATGAAGATCCGCGAGCGGATCGGCCAGCTGGTCATGTACCGGCTGGAGGTGATCAACCCGCACAAGGAGGCGCTGCGCCGGGCGCTCGCCATCCTCGCACAGCCCCAGAACCTCGCGCTCGCCGGTCGCCTCGGCTGGCGCGCCGCCGACCGGATGTGGCGGATCGCCGGGGACAAGGCGACCGACTTCAATCATTATTCCAAGCGCGCGATCCTGATGGGCGTCTACGGCTCGACCAGCCTCGTCTATCTCGACGACGCGAGCGAGGGACTGACCGCGACCCGCGCCTTCCTCGCCCGGCGGATCGACGAGGTCATGCGCTTCGAGAAGGTGAAGGCGCAGTGGCGCGGCAACCGGGACCGCCTGCCTTCGCTCAGCCGCTTCTTGGGGCGGCTGCGCTACCCGGTGGTCTGAGGTGGGCGAGATCCGGCGGGTTTCGGAGATCGCCAGCTACCACGCCCACATCTATTTCGACCCCGAGGTGCAGCGCTCCGACGCGCTGGCGGTTCGCGAGGCGGCGGCGGAGCGGTTCGCGGTCCGGCTCGGCACCGTCTGGGACCGGCCGGTAGGGCCGCACAGCAAGGCGATGTACCAGATCGCCTTCGCCCCGGAGCTGTTCGCAACCCTCGTGCCCTGGCTGATGCTCAACAATCGGAGGCTGAGCATCCTCGTCCATCCCAACACGACCAACCAGAAGCGCGACCACCTGCTCGACGCGATGTGGATCGGAGCGCCGGTGGCACTCGATGGAGCGGCGCTGCCCGAGGAGGAAAGCGAGGCGGAGTTCGCGGGAGAGGTGAATACAGCGCCGACACTGGCGCCCTAGATCGTCATCCCGGCGAAAGCCGGGACCTCAGGTCGGAAGAGGCGCCTTTTTCTCCACGAGGTCCCGGCTTTCGCCGGGATGACGGGTTATTTGCGGTCCAGCGCCTCGATCGTGGCGATCAGCGGCGGCTCGTTCTTCATCGCGGCGGCCACCCGTTCGGCCTGCTCCATCGCCCGAAGCAGATTCCCTCCCGCAAGCTTGGCCAGGGCAGAATCGCTCCAGCCGCGCCGGGCCAGCTCGGCGAGCAGCGCCGGGTAGGTTTCCACCCCCTCCAGCCCAGTCGGCGCGGTCCCGCTGATCCCGTCGAAATCGGATCCGATCCCGACATGGTCTATTCCGGCGACCTTGCGGACATGTTCGATATGATCGGCCACTTCGCTCAGGGTGGCGTCGACCGCGGGATGCGCCGCATCCCAGGCCTCGAGCGCCGCCTTCCGCCGCTCCGGCTGGCCCGAATAGAGGTTCTTCACCCGGGCGTCCTCGGCGTCCCGTTCGGCGGCGCGGCGGCGATAGGCCTGCGAGATGAAGCCGGGGAAGAAGTTCACCATCACCACGCCGCCGTTGCGCGGCATCAGCTTCAGCACGTCGTCGGGGACATTGCGGGCATGGTCCATCAGCGCGCGGGCGTTGGAATGGGAGAAGATGATCGGGGCCCGGCTCGCGGCAATGGCGTCGTGCATGGTCTTGGGGGAGACGTGGCTGAGGTCGGCCATCATGCCGAGCCGGTTCATTTCGCGGACGATCGCCTTGCCGAACGGCGTGAGGCCGCCATGGACCGGATCGTCGGTCGCGGAATCCGCCCAGTCGTTGTTCTTCGAGTGGGTGAGCGTCATGTAGCGCGCGCCGAGCGCGTGGAACTGGCGAAGGGCCGCGGGCGAGTTGCCGATCTGGTGGCCGCCCTCGATCCCCACCAGCGAGGCGATGCGGCCGGCTTTCTGGATCCGGCGGATGTCGGCCGCGGTCGAAGCCATTTCGAGGCGGCCGGGGTAGCGCTTCACCATGCGATGGACGATGTCGATCTGCTCGAGCGTCACCCTGATCGCTTCGTCGCCCTTCAGATCGGCCGGGATCCACACCGACCAGAACTGGCCGCCCACGCCGCCCCTGCGCATCCGCGGCAGGTCGGTCTGCAGCCGGGCCTCCAGGCGCGTGGTATCCGCCTCGAGGTCGAGCGGCTTGCGCCAGAAGTCGTAGGCTTCGCGGATCTCCCAGGGGAGGTCGTTATGACCGTCGATGATGGGCGTCTTCGCCAGGACCCGCTCGACCCTCCGCTCGGGAGGTTGCGCCGGGGCAATTGCGCTGGTGGAGATCAAGGCTCCGGCAAGCAGGATCGGCAGGCGTAGCGACATAGCGGTCTCCCCTTTGAGTCGACCGTAAACTCTGGACGCCGCTTGCCAATCCCTAACCGTCATCCCGGCGAAAGCCGGGACCTCAGGACAAGTAGTCTCGGCGGTTCTCCCCGAGGTCCCGGCTTTCGCCGGGATGACGCGAGCGCGGCGCCTGCCAATCGTTATTGATAATCATTTGCAACTGAGCTAGCCCCGAGGCATGTTTAGCCGCCTCGCGCCCTTGATCCTCTGCCTCTTCGCCTTCCTCGGCGCCGCTCCCGCCGCCGCGCAGAGCTCGGAGGTCCAGACGACCTGGCGGCTGCTCGACTACGTCGCCGTCGATTATCGCGAGGCGGTGCGGGAGGGCCGGATCGTCAACGATGCCGAATATAAGGAGATGGCCGAATTCACGGCCTCGGTGCGCGAGCGGCTCGCCGCGCTTCCGGAAAAGCCGGTGAAGGCGAAGCTGGTCGAGGGCGCCGCCAAGCTGCAGGCGGCGGTCGCGCGCAAGGCCGCGCCGCCGGAGATCGAGAAGCAGGCGCGCTCCCTCGCAGCCCAGCTGATCGGCGCCTATCCGGTGCCGCTCGCGCCGCGGCGGATGCCGGACCTGGCGCGGGGCGAGGCGCTGTACGCCCAGAATTGCGCGAGCTGCCACGGAGCCGCCGGGGATGCGAAGACGCCGCTCGCCGCGGGCATGGATCCGCCGCCGATCGCCTTCACCGACCGCCAGCGGGCGCGGGAGCGAAGCCTCTTCGCTCTCTACCAGGTGATCGACCAAGGGCTGGAGGGCACGGCCATGTCGAGCTTCGGCCATCTGCCCGAAGAGGACAAATGGGCGCTCGCCTTCGCGGCCGGCCGCTTCGCCTACCCGTCCGCGCTGGCCGAGCAGGGCCGCCGGATCTGGGAATCCGATCCGGCGTTGCGCGCCCTGGTCCCGGACGCCGCGGCCCTGACCGGAATCAGCGAGTCGGCGCTCGCCGCCCGGGCCGGGCCGGAAAAGGCGCCGGCGGTGATCGCGTTCCTGAGGAGCAACCCCTCGGCGGCGGCGCCGTCCGGCGGCGCCACCCTCGCGATCGCCCGCGAGCGGCTCCGACAGAGCCTCGCCGCCTACGAGAAAGGCGACCGCAATGCGGCCACCGGGCTCGCGCTTTCCGCCTATCTCGACGGCTTCGAGCCGGTAGAGGCGGTGCTTGCATCGCGCGACTCGGGGCTGATGGCGCGGGTCGAGCGCGCCATGGGCGAGCTTCGCTCCGCAATCTCCGGCGGCAGGCCGCCCGCCGAGGTGCGCGAGCGGGTCGCGGCCATGGACGCCTTGTTCGACGAGACCGAGCGCGCTCTGGCGCCGGACCAGGGAAGCGCCGCCTCAACCTTCCTCGGTGCCTTCACGATCCTGCTGCGCGAGGGGCTGGAGGCGCTTCTCATCGTCGTCGCGATGCTCGCTTTCCTTCGCAAGGCCGACCGCGCCGAGATGGTCCGGCCCGTTCATCTCGGCTGGATCGCCGCGCTTGCCGGCGGGATCGCCACCTGGTGGGCGGCGACCCATCTCGTCTCGATCAGCGGCGCGAGCCGGGAGCTTACCGAAGGCTTCGGCTCGATCCTGGCGGCCGTGATCCTGCTCTTCGTCGGCATCTGGATGCACGGCAAGGCGCAGGCCGACGAATGGCAGCGCTACATCCGCGAGAAGGTCGGCCAGGCGCTTTCGAGGAAGTCCGCCTGGTTCCTGTTCGGGCTCTCCTTCATCGCGGTCTATCGCGAGGTTTTCGAGACGATCCTGTTCTTCACCGCTTTGTCCGCCGAAGGACGGCTTGCGCCGCTTCTCGGAGGCGCGGCGGCCGCGACGGCCCTGCTCGTCGTGATCGCCGTGCTGATGTTCCGCTTCAGCCGCAAGCTGCCGATCGGCAAGTTCTTCGCCTACAGCTCGGCGCTGATCGCGGTGCTCGCGGTGGTGCTCGCGGGCAAGGGGGTCGCGGCGCTCCAGGAAGCCGGGATGATCGGGGTGACGCCGGTCGACTGGGCGCCGAGGGTCGAGATACTGGGACTTTATCCGACCATGGAGGGGCTGCTGGCGCAGGCGGCGACGCTGGCCATCCTGCTCGTGGGCTTCGCCCGCAACCGGCGGGGCGGAGGCCGGCTGGCGGAGGCCTGATCTCGTCATCCCGGCGAAAGCCGGGACCTCAGGACAAGAAGTCTCGGCGGGCCTACCCGAGGTCCCGGCTTTCGCCGGGATGACGGTGAGGATGGGGATAAATCGGAAATCCCGGTAGCGCGCAACCGGCGCCTCGCTTATGTCCGCCAGCGAACCCGAAACGTACGGAAGGAAGAGTCATGGCGGGCGTCAACAAGGTCATTCTGGTCGGCAATCTCGGCGACGACCCCGAGAGCCGCTCGCTCAACAATGGCGGCGAAGTCGTCAACCTGCGCGTGGCGACGTCCGAGAATTGGAAGGACAAGGAGGGCATCCGCCAGGAGCGGACCGAATGGCACCGGGTCGTCATCTTCAACGAAAATCTCGGCCGGGTCGCCAAATCCTATCTCCGCAAGGGCTCGAAAGTGTATCTCGAGGGCCAGATCCAGACCCGCAAATGGACCGACCAGTCGGGCGCCGACCGCTATTCGACCGAGATCGTGCTCCAGCGCTTCCGCGGCGAGCTGGTCCTGCTCGACGCGCGCGGCGGCGGTGGTGGCGGCGGCGGCGGCGGGGATTTCGGTGGGGACTATGACGGCGGCAGCTCAGGCTTCGGCGGCAGCGCAGGCGGCGGATCGCGGCCCCAGTCCCGCCCCCAGCCCGCCTTCGACAGCGACCTGGACGACGACGTTCCGTTCTGACGGGCGCGGGGCGCCCGTCGTCCCGGCGAAAGCCGGGATCTGGTGGAGACCCGCCGGGACTTCTGAGGTCCCGGCTTTCGCCGGGATGACGGATCGGGTCCGTCCGCTCACTCCCCCAA
>DASVTA010000394.1:0-10608 GCA_036387815.1 Allosphingosinicella sp. | reverse complement strand
TCCAGCAGCAGATCCGCCAGCGCTTCAGCTCGGGGAGCGTCGCGCCCACCCTTTCGGTCATGTCCTTCGGCTTCGCGCGCGGAATCCCGCGCAACGCCGACAACGTCTTCGACCTGAGGTTCCTGCGCAATCCCTACTGGGTCGACGAGCTGCGCGACCTGACCGGCCTCGATCCGGCCGTCGGCGACCATGTCGCCGCCGACCCGGCTTATGCCGAGGCGATCGGGCGGATCGAGGATCTTCTCCTCGTCCTGCTGCCGCGCTACGGCGAGGAAGGGAAGTCCTACGTGACGGTCGCGTTCGGCTGTACCGGGGGAAGACACCGCAGCGTCCACGTCGCCGAGCGAGTCGCTACCCGGTTGCGCGAAGCGGGTTTTTCGCCCACGGTCGAGCATCGCGACCTCGCCTCGCCGCCGCGCGAGGGAGTCGAAGCGCGGCCTGGGGGCAAGCCGCAGGATTGGGAAGTCTGAATGATTGGTCTGGTTTTGGTGACCCACGGCCGGCTGGCGGCTGAGTTCGTTCGAGCGATGGAGCATGTCGTCGGCCCGCAGGAGCGAATCGAGTCGATCTGCATCGGCCCGGACGACGACATGGAGGAGCGCCGCAACGACATTGCCGGAGCGATCGCCAATGTCGACGACGGCAGCGGAGTCATCATCCTCACCGACCTGTTCGGCGGCACCCCCTCCAACCTCGCCATCTCGCTGATGAAGTCGGAGAAGATCGAAGTCATCGCCGGCGTGAACCTGCCGATGCTGATCCGGCTCGAGGGCGCCCGCAAGCTGCTCGACGTCCGGGCCGCGGTCGCCGCGGCTCGGGAAGCCGGGCGTAAATATATCTCGGTTGCGTCCGAGATACTCGGGGAGACGGTCTGAGCGTGGCGAGCCGAACGGTCGAGATGAAGAACCGGCGCGGCCTGCACGCGCGCGCCAGCGCCAAGTTCGTGACCATGGCGGCGGGGCTTTCCGCCGGAGTCGAGGTGGAGAAGGACGGCAGCCGGGTCTGCGGCACCTCGATTATGGGCCTGATGATGCTCGGCGCGGCGTTCGGCGACTCCGTCACCATCCACACCGAGGGCGATGGCGCGGACGAAGCGCTGGAGGCGCTGGTCGCGCTGGTCGAGGACCGGTTCGGCGAGGAATAGCTCCCTCATTGCGAGCGAAGCGAAGCAATCCAGCGCGGCCTCGGACGCAGAACTGGATTGCTTCGTCGCTTCGCTCCTCGCAATGACGGTGCATGCCCCGCCAGATCACCGCTTTCTCCAACCCGCTGGTCAAGGACGTCCGCGCGCTGCGTGAGAAGAAGGGACGGCGGCGGCAGGGGATGTTCCTGGCCGAGGGGCTCAGGATCCTCACGGAGGCCAGGGAGGCGGGCAGGCTGCCGGCGATCCTCTTCTTCGCCGAAGGGACCCGCCACCCGCTCCTCGACGGCCTGATCGCCGAAGTGGAGGCGGCGCACGGCGACGTCGTCGAGACCAATTCCGACATCCTCCACAAGCTCTCCGGCAAGGAGAATCCGCAGGCGGTCGTCGCCGTCTACCGAAGCTTCGACACGCGCCTGGAGCGGATCGACCGGAGCGCGGCGCCGCTGTGGATCGTCGCTCAGGCGCTTCGCGACCCCGGCAATCTGGGCACCATCCTGCGCACCGGAGACGCGGTCGGCGCCGGCGGCCTGATCCTGGTCGACGAATGCGTCGACCCCTTCTCGGTCGAAGCCGTGCGCGCGTCGATGGGAGCCTTATTCACCCAGAATATCGCCGCGGCCACCTGGCCAGAATTCCTCGCCTGGCTTCGCGGCGGCGAAGGGCAATTGATCGGCACCAGCTTGAGGGCCGACCTGGACTATCAGGCTCCAAGCTACGAAAGACCCGCCTTCCTCTTGGTCGGCAACGAGGCTCAGGGCCTTCCGGAGGCCTACGAGGCGGAATGCGACCTGCTCGTCAAAATGCCGATGATGGGAAAGGCCGACAGCCTCAACGCGGCGGTTGCGACCGCGGTGATGGCCTATGAGGTGATCAACCAGTGGAGGAGACCGTCATGACCCGCCTGCTCGCCCTCTCGGTGGCCTTCCTTGCCGCCGCCTGCAGCACGACCGACACTCCGGCCCCCGACGGCGATCCCGCCGGGGAGCATTACGAAGCCCGGGGCCAAGAGCCCGGCTGGCTTCTCGTCATTCACGGCGGCCGGATCGATTACACCGGCAATTACGGGGACAAGAAGATCAGCGTCGCCCGCCCCGACCCGCGCCCGAGCTTCAACGGCCGCCGCTACGAAACCCCGCGCCTCACCGTCGACGTCACCTACACGCGCTGCAACGACGCGATGAGCGGCCACGGCTTCGAGCACCAGGTGACGGTGACCGCCGACGGCGCGGCCTTCAAAGGCTGCGGCGGAGCGCGGAAGACCGAATGGGACAACTGACCTCGCCGCTCAACGTCGTAGCGACTCTTTAGACTGGATCTTGAAAACGCGTACAGAGTGGGGTGTCGCGCCCTTCTTCGCGAGGGCAACGGAACGATCTCTGCTCCGGTCCTCTCGGTTACGGGTCGAAGTACTCGCCATCCATGCAGTAGCCGGCCAGCACCTGTGTGTAATAGGCCGTCTGGCTCCCCTCCTTGTCATAGACGACTATGTCGCCCCCAGGGCCAATCCGGCATTCTCTGAAGTAGCGCGAACCCACCTGCGTCTGATGAGACGCATCGCTATAATAGGTTCTCTCATATATCGCCACGCCGCCTCCCCCAGCGGTGGCTGGAATGGCACCCAGCAACAGGACACCGAACGCGATCGACGCCATCGGGTTGCTCAGCTTCCTCATGTTACCTCCACGGTATAGTGTCGTTGGCACATCCGCAGCGACACAAGCCCGATAGAAGTCGCCTCTAGAGCGGAGTCCAGCCTGCAATACTACCAGGTCTCCTGCTGATCTTGTTCTGGACCTTTTGTTGTTCGGGAATTGGACGAGCCCGGGCTGGACCCTGGTACAAGCTCAGAGTGACGTTTGCGCGCTATTCCGCCGCCTCGGGAAGCTCCGTCGGGTCGAGCTTGGTGAGCTGCCTCGGCGTCGAGTCGATCATCGGCACCGGCTCCATCGTGCGGCCGCCCGTCTCCACCTTCAGCGTCTCGAAACGCTTGGCCTGGGTGAGGACCTGGCTTTCGAGGCTTCCGACGAAGTCGTTATAGGCGCCCGTGGCAAGGCCGAGGTTGCGGCCGAGCTTCGACACATGGCCGCCCATCACCGTCAGGCGCTTGTAGAGCTCCTTGCCGGCTTCGGCGACTTCCTTGGCCTGGGCGGCGAGCGTCTCCTGGCGCCACATGCCGGCCATGATCTTGGCCAGAGCCAGCATGTTGATCGTCGAGGCGATGATCACCCCGTTCCGGAAGGCGGACTCGATCAAATCGGGCGCGCGCTCGGCGGCGGCGGAGAGGAAATGCTCGCCGGGGATGAACATGATGACGAAGTCGGGCGAAAGGTCGAACTGCCGCCAATAGCCCTTGCGCCCGAGATCGGCGGCATAGCTGCGCATGGCGGCGGCATGCTGCAGAAGCAGCTCGAGCCGCCGCACTTCGTCCTCTTCGTCATAGGCCTGCTCGAAGGCGACCAGGGGGCATTTGACGTCGATGATGATGCAGCGGTCGCCCGGAAGCTTGATCACGCAGTCTGGCCTGAGCTGCCGCTCGCCGTCGCTGACGCTCGCCTGCAGCGCGAAGTCGACATTCTCCGCCAGCCCCGCGGCCTCGAGGATGGTCCGCAACTGCTCCTCCCCCCAGCGCCCCCGCGCCTTCGGGCTGGAGCGCATGACGTTGGCGAGCCGCTGGGTCTCGCGCCGGACGGTCTCGTTGCCTTGCGCAAGCTGCGCGACCGCCTCCTTGAGCTCTCCGTAGCTCCCCTGCCGCTCCTTCTCGACGACCGCCAGATTCTCCTCGTAGCGCTTGAGCGTGGTCTGGACCGGCTGGAGCAGCGCCTTCAGCTTCTCCTCGTGCTTCTCGCCGGCCTGATTGAAGCGGGCGTCGGCGCGCTCCAGGAAATTCTTCTGGGCCTCGCCCAGGAGCCTGCCGCCTATCTCGCTGAACTGGGCGGACAGGGCCTCGCGGGCGTCCTTTATCTCCGCGAGCCGCTCCTGGAAGCTGCGCTCCTGGGCCTCGCGGGCGGCGGTGAGGCCGGCGCATTCCGCCCGGGCGTCGGCGCAGGCCTGGCGCGCCTCGTCGAGCTTCTCCTGCATCCCGGCGAGGTCGGCGATGGCCTTGCGGAAATCCTCCGTCCGGTCGTCTCGCTCCCTGCGGTAGAGCGCCGCCTGGCGCGCCCCCAGGAACCAGCCCGCGGCGGCGCCCGCCGCGAGAGCCAGGATGACGAAGAGGATGAGCGAGGAGTCCATGTTGCGCCCTTGGAACGAAGAGCGAACCTACGGCAGCCGCGGGAATTGGTAAAGAGGGACAGGACACCTAAGTTGTGGATATCTCCCCTACCTGGAAGGGAGGGGCGGGGGGTGGGTCCGCCGAAGGCGGCCGAAAACCGAGGCCTGAAAAGGCTCGCTGCGCTCGCCTACCCACCCCTGGCCCCTCCCTTCCAGGGAGGGGAAGCGCTAAGCCGCGAGCTTCCTCTGCTTGGCGAGCTTCCTGAGGATCATGTCCCGCTTCAGGCGCGAGAGATAGTCGATGAAGAGGATTCCTTCGAGATGATCCATCTCGTGCTGGAGGCAGGTGGCGAGCATCCCCTCGATCTCCTCCTCATGGACGTTGCCCTCGCGGTCCAGCCAGCGTGCGCGGACGGAATCGGGGCGGTCGACCTCGGCGTATTGATCGGGGACGGACAGGCAGCCTTCGTTGTACGGCCGCGGAGTATCCGAGCTCCTGAGGATCTCCGGATTGATGAACACCATCGGATTGCGGACCGGCTCGCCGCCTTCCTCCACGGGATCCTGGAGATCCATGACCAGGATCCGCTTGGGCACGCCCACCTGGATCGCCGCCAGGCCGATCCCGGGTGCGGCGTACATGGTCTCGAACATGTCGTCGATGAGGGTCTGGATCTCGGGCGTGATCGCCTCGACCGGCGAGGAGACCTGGCGCAGCAAAGGGTCCGGAGCTTCGATGATGGGGCGGATGGCCATGGCTTTTATCTAGGGATCCTAGCGCTTTTCGTCAACGAGAGGGGTAGGTCAGGAAGCGCCGGCGCTCCTCCAGCCAGGCTTCCTCGTCGGGCAAAGCGAGAGCGTCCAGATCGGCCGGCCCCGCCGCCGGATCGTCCACCCACAAGCGAAGTCCGGGCCCGCCGTTGATGACGTCGATCGCCAGCTTCCCGAACTCGTATTCGTAAGGAAAGTCGCGCCACAGATCGTAATCGGGCTGGAGCCGGCGGATCGCCTTGAAGGCAAGCGCCTGGAGGCGCCAGGGCAGGAAGGTGTCGTGATCGTAGAAGGCGCCTTCCGGGTGGATGTGCATCCCGTGGCAGGTCTTGCCCGAATGCTTGTGGAAGGTCGGCTCGAACGCGATCTGGCGAAGCGCGCAGCCCTCCAGCCATTCCGGCGCAAGCCGGCGCATCTCGGCGGCGACCGCTCCCGCGTCGATGTCCGGCGCTCCGAACAGCTCGAGCGGCCGCGTGGTCCCTCTCCCCTCCGAGAGGGTAGTGCCTTCGAGCATCACGGTGCCGGCATAAGCGCGCGCCATCCAGAGGTTCGCGGCGTTGGGACTGGGGTTAATCCAGATTCGCTGCATCGGCCAGCCGAAGCCGGGTGCCGCATCGGGCTCGTAGCCCTCCATCTCGACCACGCGATATTCGACGTCGATCTTCATCGTCTCGACGAACCAGCGGCCGAGCTCTCCCAGCGTCAAACCGTGGCGCATCGGCATCGGGCCGGCGCCGACGAAGCTCTCCCAGCCGGGCAGAAGAGTCATTCCCTCAACCGGACGGCCCGCCGGATTTGGGCGGTCCAGCA
This sequence comes from Allosphingosinicella sp., assembly GCA_036387815.1. Lineage (GTDB taxonomy): Bacteria > Pseudomonadota > Alphaproteobacteria > Sphingomonadales > Sphingomonadaceae > Allosphingosinicella. Next base: position 4,673 of record DASVTA010000394.1, on the reverse strand, counting down.
CCCAGACCGCCTTGCCGTGCGCCGCCGCCGCCTCGAGCACGTAGAGCAAGGTGGTGATGAAGGTGTAGATCCGGCAGCCGAGGTCCTGGAGGTCGACGAGGATGACGTCGAAAGTCCCCATCGACTGGCCGGTGGGGCGCCGCACCTCGCCGTAGAGGCTGAAAACGGGGATGTTGTGGCGGGGATCGGTGAAATCGACGGATTCCACCATATTGTCCTGCTTGTCGCCCCTCAGCCCGTGCTGGGGCCCGAAGGCGGCCGTTACATCGAGGCCGCAGGCGATCAGGGCGTCGAGCGAATGGGTGAGATCCTGCGTCACCGAAGCCGGGTGAGCGAGCAGTGCGACCCTCTTGCCCTCGAGCGGCGCTCGCAAGGCGGGGTCGGCGAGGAGGCGGTCGATTCCGAAGCGAACCATCAGGATTCCGTCATTGCGAGCCCTTCGACGCCGCCTGCGGCGGCGCTCAGGATAAACTTGCCGCTACGCGGCAGCGAAGCAATCCAGCGCTGAGCCCGTGACAAACGCCGCGGCTGGATTGCCGCGTCGCTTCGCTCCTCGCAATGACGAAGTCAAATGCGTGCTGCCGGGAGTTGGAGGGCGAAGCAAGCGGTGTCGTGAAAATCGGGCTTCCCCGGCGGGTGTGCGAGCGCCCAATAGGACATTCGGCCGTTCCTCTCCTCGACGACGGTGGACAGGCCGATATTCCAGGGCTCGGCCACCGCCAGCCCCATCGCGTTGGGGAAGGTCAGCTCCGTCTTGAGCGAGAAGAAGCTTGGTTCGAACCGCTCGAGGGTGTCGAACCCTGCCTCCTTGAGCCGTGCCCGCTGTTCCGGATCGAGCGGCTCGGCTCGATATTGGGTGTCGAGAGGCGCGGCCGCGGCCCCTTTCGCGGGGGCCATCCCCTCCCGATAGCGCTGGAACCGGTAGGCGGCCCAATCTCCGGAGGGAGCGAGATTGAATTCGAGATAATCCTCGTCGCCGCCGACCCGAACGAACGCTTCGAAGCAGGTATGGCGCCAGAGTTCGCGGCCCCGGTCGGGCTCCCGAAGCCTGAGGCGGACCCTTCGGATGTTGCCTATCAGGACGTATCGGATCTGGAGCTTGAGCGGGCGAACCCGGGCCAGCTCCACCTCGATCCCCGTCAGCGCACCGCAGGGCGTGTCGGGATGGGGCCGGAGGGACAGGCGCAGGGACATTCACGCATACTCCACGTCGACCCTGAACTTGTTTCAGGGTCCAGGTCTCCGCCCGCACTGCTGCTCGAAACTGGATGCTGAAACAAGTTCAGCATGACGATTTGCCATGCTAACCGCCCGCTATGTCCGACTACAAATCCGAACTCCTCCGCTCCCTCGACGAGCGCGGCTTCATCCACCAACTTACCGACGCCGAAGGTCTGGACGCTCTCGCTCAAGGCCAGGTGATACCCGGCTACATCGGCTTCGACGCGACCGCGCCGTCTCTCCACGTCGGAAGCCTCATCCAGATCATGATGCTCCGCCGGCTCCAGCAGGCGGGGCACAAGCCGATCGTCCTGATGGGCGGCGGAACCTCGAAGATCGGCGATCCGAGCTTCAAGGACGAGGCGCGCAAGCTTCTCGACGCGGCCACGATCAACGCCAACATCGCCTCGATCAAGCGGGTCTTCGAGCGCTTCCTGACCTTCGGCGAGGGCCCCACCGACGCGGTCCTGCTCGACAATGCCGAGTGGCTCGACCGGCTCGAATATATCCCCTTCCTCCGCGAGATCGGACAGCATTTCTCGGTCAACCGGATGCTGAGCTTCGACAGCGTCAAGCTGAGGATGGACCGCGAGCAGTCGCTCTCCTTCCTCGAGTTCAACTACATGATCCTCCAGGGCTACGATTTCCTGGAGCTGTCCCGCCGCGCCGGCTGCCGGCTGCAGCTCGGCGGGTCGGACCAGTGGGGCAATATCGTCAACGGCATCGAGCTTTGCCGGCGGGTCGATTCCACCCCCGTCTTCGGGCTGACGACTCCGCTCATCACCACCGCCGACGGCGGCAAGATGGGCAAGACGGAGAAAGGCGCGATCTGGCTCAACGCGGACCAGCTCGGCCCCTATGATTACTGGCAGTTCTGGAGGAACGCCCAGGACGCGGACGTCGGCAAGTTCCTGAGGCGCTTCACGGACCTTCCGGTGGACGAAATCGAGCGGCTCGAGGCTTTGGGCGGGGCCGAGATCAATGAGGCGAAGAAGATCCTGGCCGACGCCGCGACGGCGATGCTGCACGGCGAGGACTCGGCGCGGGAGGCGGCGGAGACGGCGCGAGATACTTTCGAAGGCGGAACCATGGGTGACGCGCTTCCTTCGGTGATGCTCCCCCGGGGCCCCCACCCGCTGACCGAAATCCTCGTCCATCTCGGATTCGCATCTTCAAAGAAGGAAGCTCGCCGCCTGATCGCGCAGCGGGCGGTGCGGGCCGACGGAGAGGTGATCGAAGACGAGCAATCGCAGATCGAGGTGACCGCATTCGCGTGGAAGATTTCGGTCGGCAAAAAGAAGCACGGCATTGTGACGCCGAGCCTAGACACGGGAGCCTAGCCTAGTCGGTTGAAATTCCTCCCTGAGGTAAGCTCGGGGAGGAATTCCTCAACCACCCCGCAGCAGCCCCACCGCTGCGTCCCGCTCCATCAGGTACAGCAGCACCCGCGCCGCCTGCCCTCTCGGCCCTTCCAGACCCCCGTCCCGGTCCACCAGCAGCCGAGCGTCGTCGCTCGCCGCCTGGGCCAGCGCCTGGATCTGCTCCGGGCTCGCCAGCCGGAACTGGGCCTCGCCCGACTGCTTCGTTCCCAGAATTTCCCCGGCCCCGCGAAGCCGAAGATCCTCCTCGGCGATCCGGAAGCCGTCATTGGTCTCGCGCATCAGGGCGAGGCGGGCCCGCCCCGTCTCGCTCAGCGCGTTGCCGCGCAGCAGGAGGCAGATCGACCTCCCCTCCCCCCGTCCGACGCGCCCCCTCAACTGGTGAAGCTGGGCCAGCCCGAAGCGGTCTGCGCCCTCGACGATCATCAGGGTCGCGTTGGGGACGTCCACGCCCACCTCGATCACGGTGGTGGCGACGAGGACGGAGACCGCGCCCTGCTGAAACGAGGCCATCACCTCGTCCTTCTCCGGGCCCTTCATCCGACCGTGGACGAGCCCGACCTTCTCCCCGAAGCGAAGCCGGAGCAGTCGGGCGCGCTCCTCCGCGGCGGCCTGGTCGGAGACCTCGCTCTCCTCGACCAGCGGGCAGACCCAGTAAGCCTGGCCGCCGCGCGCGATGTGGCGGGCGAGCGCGTCGGCGACGTCGGGCAGCTTCTCCAGGCTCATAACCCTCGTCTCGATCGGCTGCCGGCCGGGCGGCATCTCGTCGAGGCGGCTGACGTCCATCTCGCCATATTGGGTGAGGGTGAGCGTCCGCGGAATAGGCGTGGCGGTCATGACGAGGAGATGGGGCGGCCGCTCCGCCTTCGCCGCCAGCATCATCCGCTGCGCCACTCCGAAGCGGTGCTGCTCGTCGACCACGGCGAGGCCGAGGCGCTTGTAGACCACCGCCTGCTGGAAGATGGCGTGAGTGCCGACGAGGATGTCGATCGAGCCGTCGGCGAGGCCCATCAGGGTCGATTCCCGCGCCCTTCCCTTCTCCCGGCCGGTCAGGATGGCGACGTTGACCGGAAGTCCCGCAAGCTGGCGGGTAAGGGTTTCGAAATGCTGCCGGGCGAGGATTTCGGTCGGGGCGAGAAGCGCCGCCTGGGCGCCCGCCTCGACCGCGGCCAGCATCGCCATCAGAGCCACCAGGGTCTTGCCCGAGCCGACGTCGCCCTGGAGCAGCCTTAGCATCGGCGTCTCCTGCTGGAGATCGCCCTCGATCTCGGCGACGGCGCGGCGCTGGGCTCCGGTCGCCGCGTAGGGCAGCTTGAGCGCGTCCCGAAGCCGCCCGTCCCCCTTGAGGGGAACGCCTCGCCGCCGCTTCGAGGAGGCCCGGACCAGCATCAGCGCGAGCTGGTTGGCGAACACCTCGTCATAAGCGAGCCGTTCGCGAGCCGGGGCGTGATCGCGGCTTCGGTGGACGCTGGCGAGCGCCTCCTGCCAGGACGGCCACCCTCTCGACGCCAGAAGGCTCGGCTCGATCCACTCGCCCAAGTCCGGAACGCGCGCAAGCGCCTGACCGGCCAGGTCGGCGAGCCGGCGGTTGGTGAGCCCTTCGGAGAGCGGATAGACCGGCTCGCGCTCGGGCAGGTCGAGCGCCTCGTTCGGCTCCAGCACATAGTCCGGGTGGACCATCTGGAGTTCCTGGCCGTACATCTCCATTCGGCCCGAGACGACCTTGGGGACGCCCAGCGGCAATTGCTTCTTGGCCCAGCCCGGATTGTGGAAATAAGTGAGCGAGAGGTAATTGCCCTCTCGGTCCGTGGCGTGGACCCGGAACGGGCCGCGCTGACCCGACTGGCGATAGCCGACCGGAGTCACCACCACCGTCACCACCCCGCCGGCGTCCGCCATGTCGAGCACGTCCACCTTCTTGCGCTCGATCCAGCTCACCGGAAGGTGGAAGAGTATGTCGACAACACGATTAAGGCCCAGCCGCTTCAGGGGTTTCGCAAGCGCCGGCCCGATCCCCTTCAGGACCTCCACTTCTGCGAACAGCGGGTTGAGTATGTCGGGGCGCATTGGGGG
>DASVTA010000393.1:0-6493 GCA_036387815.1 Allosphingosinicella sp. | reverse complement strand
TGGTCTGGTTCGTCTACCGGGAGGAATATTATCTCGCCAACAAGAACCCGGGCGACGACCATCCCGAATTCCCGAAATGGCAGGAAGAGATGAACCGCGTCTACGGCCTCGCCGAGCTGATCGTCGCCAAGCAGCGCCATGGCTCGACCGGCAAGGTCAAGATGAAGTTCGAGGCCAAGATCACCCGCTTCTCCGACTGGATCGACGAAGGCTATCTGCCGGAGGCGCGGGGCTGAGGGGGCCTCTTCATTCCTCCCCCAGCTTGCTGGGGGAGGGGGCCCGCGCCCTTCGGCTCCGCCTGCGGCGTCGCTCAGGATAAACTGCGCCTTCGGCGCAGCGCGGTGGAGGGGAAATAGGGCCTCGGCATTGCCCCTCCACCACGACGCTTCGCGCCGCGGTCCCCCTCCCCGAGACGAGCTCGGGGAGGGATCGATTCACCGGATCACGCCGCGAACGGATCCTTCAGCCCCACGCCGATGGCGGCGCGGGCGCTTTCCGCTTCCGAGCTGGTCACCGGATAGGCGCAGTAATCGGCGGCGTAGAAGGCGCTCGGGCGGTGGTTGCCCGAAAGGCCGAGGCCTCCGAACGGAGCGTTGGAGGGCGCGCCGTTGGTCGGCTTGTTCCAGTTGATCACGCCCGCGCGGACATTGGCCCAGAAGCGGTCGTAAAGCTCCGGGCTTCCGCCGACGAGCGAGGCGGCGAGGCCGTAGCGGGTGGCATTGGCCTCGGCCAAAGCGGCGTCGAAGTCGGGCACTCGGATCACCTGGAGCACCGGTCCGAACAGCTCGGCGTCGGGCCGGTCGGCGACTTCCGTGACGTCGATGATGGCGGGAGTGAGGAACGGCTTGTCCGCCACCGGCCGGTCGAGGCGCCGGATCGGCCGGCCGCCCTTGATCATCAGGTCGAGGAACGCCTCCTGGAGCTGGTCCGCCGCCTGGTTGTCGATCACCGGGCCCATGAAGGGCGCCGGGGTGGCGTGGGGATGATCGACGATCAGCCGCTCGGCGAGCTTGACGATCTCGGCGAGGAGCGGCTCGTGATCGCCCTCCCGGACGATCAGCCGGCGGGCGCCCGTGCAGCGCTGCCCCGAGCTCATGAAGGCCGACTGGACGGCGATGATCGCCGCCGCGGGGATGTCCTTCGCGTCCCAGACGACGAGCGGATTGTTGCCGCCCATCTCCAGCGCCAGGATCTTCTGCGGCGTATCGGCGAACTGGCGGTGGAGCGCGAGGCCCGCGCGGGCCGAGCCGGTGAAGAGCAGCCCGTCGATTCCCGGGCTCGCGGCCAGCGCCTTGCCGGTGTCGACCGCGCCCTGGACGCAGCGCACGACATCCTCGGGCACTCCGGCTTCGTGGTAGAGGCGGACCAGCATCTCGCCCACCGCCGGGGTCTTCTCGGAAGGCTTGAACACCACTGCATTGCCGGCGAGGAGGGCCGGGACGATGTGGCCGTTGGGCAGGTGGGCCGGGAAATTGTAGGGCCCGAGCACCGCCAGCACTCCGTGCGGCTTGTGCCGGACGGCGACCCGGGCGCCCAGCGCGCCTTCCAGCCGCCGCTGCGAGGTGCGCTCCGAATAGGCCGTGACCGAGATGTCGACCTTGTTGACGACCGCGTCGACCTCGGTCGCCGTCTCCCAGAGCGGCTTTCCGGTCTCGCGGGCGATGAGATCGGCGAGAGCGTCCTTGCTCGCGCGAACCACGTTGGCGAAGCGGCGCAGGGTCTCGATCCTGACGGTCAGGGGGCGGGCCGCCCAGCCCGCCCAGGCGGAGCGGGCGCGGGCGACCACGGCCTCGACGTCGCCGACTTCGCCCCTCCACAGATGCGCCCCGGTGGCCGGTTCGATCGAGCTTATGGTCGCCATGGCGGCTGACCCACCATTTTTGGCTGCGGCGGTCAAGCCGCGGGCCCCATGGCCTCGCCCATCCGCCGGACCGCCTCGATCTTTTCGTTGAACGCGCTCCAGTCGTCCGCCTCGTCGATCCGGCTCCAGATCGCCTCGACCTCGTCGATGTGCATCGAGCAGGGCGCCTCGTCCGACCAGTAAGGATGGGCGGTCGCATGCTCGACGCCTTCGTAATCCGCCATCGAGTGGCGAAAACTTGCAAAAGCGTCACTTTCGTACACTTCGTCGGCGGGGCCGGGCGAGCGCCGCCTTCCGCCGCGCCAGTCGAAGAAGAAGCGATCGATCGTCACGCCTCTGGCGGCCAGCGCCGTCTCCAGCGCGACCAGCAGAGCGGAGTCCCTCTCGTCGCCGAGAGGGCGGATCCCCAGGCGCCCGAACATGGCGCTGACGAGCCGGCGCTGGAATTCGCCCGGGAAGGAATCGAGCGCCGGCGTCAGCGCCTCGACCTGCGCGATCGTCCTCAGCGAGGCGGCGAGCTGGAGCACGTCCCAGTGGATCGCCTCCGGCTGCCGGCCGAACGCATAGAGGCCGGCATGGTCGAAATAGGCGGCCGTGAAATGGCCGTCCCAATAAGGGGTGAACCGCCACGGCCCATAATCGAAGCTCTGCGCCGTGATCGCGATATTGTCGCTGTTGAGCACTCCGTGCACGAAACCGGCCGCAATGTAGGAGGCGGCGAGCCGAGCCGCCTCGCGCGCGACATGGGCGAGCAGGCGCGCCGGCGAGTCTTCGCCGCCATCCTCCCCGTAATAATGGCGCAGGCAATAATCGGTGAGCTTCGCCAGGTTCTGCGAATCCTGGAAATAGGCGAGCCGCTGGAACGTACCGATCCGGATATGGCTGTGCTGGAGCCTCACCAGCACCGCCGAGCGCGTCGGCGAAGGCTCGTCGTTGCGTTCCAGCGCCTCGCCGGTCTCGATCAGCGAGAAGCTCTTCGAGGTTTCCACCCCGAGCGCTTCGAGCATCTCGGTCGCAAGCACCTCGCGCATTCCGCCCTTGAGGGTGAGACGCCCGTCGCCGAAACGGCTGTAGGGCGTCCGGCCCGAGCCTTTCGTGCCCAGGTCGAGCAGGCGGCCCCCTTCCTCCCTGGGGCCGTCGCGAAGCTGGGCGAAAAGGAAGCCCCGCCCGTCGCCGATGTCCGGATTGTACGACCGGAACTGGTGGCCGTGATAGCGAAGCGCCAGCGGCTTCGGCAGATTGTCCGCGAGCGGCTCGAAGCGACCGAAATGGCGGATCCAGTCCTCGTCGGCGAGGCCGCCCAGTCCCACTGCGTCGGCGGAGCGCTGGTTGCGGAAGCGAAGGATCGTGAGCGGAAAATCGGCGGCCTCCACCGGGTCGTAGAAGGCCTCGCCAAGCTCGGTGATCGCGGTTTCGGGTCGGTAGGGCTCTGTCATCCGCCCACAAGCCGCGGGGCGGCGCTCCGGTTCCCGTTAGCCGCTGATGATGGAGCTGGTGAGGGCCAGCGACATGAACCAGAAGACGGCCGCCAGAAGGACGATGAGCAGGGTGCGCCGCTTCGACATCCGGCGGGCTTCGGAAACGGCCGCGGGACTGGAGGCGTGGACGGGCGCCGCCGGTCTGGCCCGCTGCCCGACCGGGAGGTCGATGCGTCCGTCGGCGCGGAGGACGAGATCGGGGCCGTTATCGTGGCGCAGCAGGATTCCGCCGCCCGCTTCGGGTTGCGGATCGGGAACGTAGCGGTTGCGCGCGAGCTCCCGAAGCTTCTCGAATATCTGCGGTTCCCCCGCAGGATCCGGTTCGGCTCGGCTTTCGGTAAACATCGCGGCTTCCGGCATGACGTTCCTCGGCTGGACAGGTGATCTATCAGAACAATACACTTCGCTCGCGTCGGCGCAAGCCGTTTGGACGGGCCGCCATTGCCCCGGCGGTGATTCTGCCGATAAGAAAGGCCGAAAGCGGGGGCGAAATGGCGTCTTGGTCCGACGGCTGGTGGCAATCGAGCGACGGGCTCAGGCTGCACTACCGCGACTATGCGGGAGAGGCCGGGCGGCCGCCCATCCTGTGCATACCCGGGCTGACCCGCAACGCCCGCGACTTCGAAGGCGTGGCCGAGCGGCTCGCGGGCCAGTGGCGGCTGATCTGCGTCGAGCTCAGGGGCCGCGGGCAAAGCGAGCATGCGAAGGATCCGATGAGCTACGTTCCGCCGGTCTATTGGCAGGATCTGGAGGCGCTGATCGCGGCTTTGGGCCTCCGGCGCTTCGTTCTGTTCGGCACATCGCTGGGCGGGCTGATCACCATGCTCCTGGCGCTCGCGGACAAGAGCCGGATCGCCGGGGCGCTGCTCAACGATATCGGCCCTGAGCTCGAGCCGAAGGGGCTCGAGCATATCCGCTCCTACGTCGGCCGTTCGCAAAGCTGGCCCACCTGGCTCCACGCCGCCCGCTTCCTGTGCGAGGCGCAGCAGGACCGCTATCCCGGCTGGGAGATGGACCGGTGGCTCGTCTACGCCAAAAGGCTGTGCAGGCTGACCCAAAGCGGGCGGATCGTCTTCGACTACGACATGCGCATCGCCGAGCCTTTCCGGTCGCCCGGCGGCGATTCCGGCTTCGACCTGTGGACCGCATTCGCGGCGTTGGACGGGGTTCCGTCGCTGGTCGTGCGGGGCGCGATTTCGGACCTGCTCAGCAGCACCACGGTCGAGCGCATGACCGGGGAGAACCCGGCAATGGAAGCCGTGACCGTGCCGAACGTCGGCCACGCTCCGACGCTGGACGAGCCGGAAGCGATGGCGGCGATAGACCGGCTCCTGGCGCGGGTTTCGTAAGCGACGTCCTTCTGCCTCCCCATCGCCAGATGGGGAGGGGGACCACCGAAGGTGGTGGAGGGGTGATCTGGCGAGGCCTAGGTTAGTCACCCCTCCACCATGCTGCGCATGGTCCCCCTCCCCATGCTCCGCATGGGGAGGCAATTCGACATGAGTTGATTTCTTAGTCTTTCTGCCCCATATGCCTCTCAGCGAAGCGTCATGCAGCGTGAACGCCCTTCTCGGGCCGGCTCCGTTTCGTCATTACCAAGGTTTCCCTTTTCACGCGGGTCACCAGAACCCGCCGCGTCTCCGCGCGCCGTTCCGGCCGCGCGGGTGCGCGAGCCACGAATAGTGAGTCATACATGTCTTTTGAAAATCTCGGGCTTTCGCAGCCCGTCCTCCAGGCGCTCGCTCTGAAGGAATATTCCACCTCGACCCCGATCCAGGAGCAGGCGATCCCGATCCTGCTGAAGGGCAAGGACCTGCTCGGCATCGCCCAGACCGGCACCGGCAAGACCGCCGCCTTCATGCTCCCCTCGATCGACCGTCTCATCTCCAGCGGCAAGCGGCCGCAGCGCGGCGCCTGCCGGATGCTGGTGCTCGCTCCGACCCGCGAGCTCGCCTCGCAGATCGCCGAAAGCGCCCGCGCCTACGGCCGCTTCAGCCATATCAGCGTCGCCACCGTCTTCGGCGGCACCTCGATCAACAAGAACCGGCAGGACCTGTCGCGCGGAGTCGACGTTCTCGTCGCCACTCCGGGCCGCCTCCTCGACCTGGTCGAGCAGCGCTGGCTGGACCTGAGGCAGGTCGAGATCCTCGTCCTCGACGAGGCCGACCAGATGCTCGACCTCGGCTTCATCCACGACCTGAAGAAGATCGTCCGCTTCCTTCCCGAGAAGCGTCAGAGCCTGTTCTTCTCGGCGACCATGCCCAAGGCGATCCGCGATCTCGCGGACAAGTTCCTGACCGATCCCGAGCAGGTCGCGGTGACTCCCGTCGCCTCGACGGTCGAACGGGTCGAGCAGTACGTCACCTTCGTCAACCAGGCCGAGAAGCCGGCTCTCCTGACCATGATGCTCCGCGTCGGCTTCGGCGGGAAGGGCTCGATGGACCGGGTTCTGATCTTCAGCCGGACCAAGCACGGTGCGGACCGGATCGTGAAGCAGCTCGCCCAGACCGGCATCCCGGCCAACGCCATCCACGGCAACAAGAGCCAGCCGCAGCGCGAGCGCGCTCTGGCGGAGTTCAAGGACGGCAAGGTCAAGATCCTGATCGCGACCGACATCGCGGCGCGCGGCATCGACGTCTCGGGCGTCAGCCACGTCATCAACTTCGACCTTCCCAACGTCTCGGAGCAATATGTCCACCGCATCGGCCGCACCGCGCGCGCCGGAGCGGCGGGCGTGGCCATCGCCTACTGCGCCGAGGACGAGCGGCCTTATCTCAAAGGCATCGAGCGGCTGACCAAGCAGGTGCTCACGCCGGTGCCGCTGCCCGAAGGCTTCAACGCCGAAGCGGCCCGGATCAAGGCCGCCCGGGCCAGCTCGCCGATCCAGATCGTCGAACGCTCCGAGCGCGAGGATCGGCCCTCCCGCGGCCGTCCCGCCAAGCGCTTCAGCGCCCGCCCGGCGCGCCCACAGGGCGAAAGTCGCAGCGGCGGCCGCAGGCGCTACGCGTCGCGCTGAATTCGTCATTGCGAGGAGCGAAGCGACGAAGCAATCCAGGGGCCTCCGAGACCGCACCGGATTGCTTCGCTGCGCTCGCAATGACGGGCAACTGGCATTTGCCGCGCCGCTTGGCTAGGGGCTGCTCATCTTTCCCAG
>DASVTA010000392.1:0-7265 GCA_036387815.1 Allosphingosinicella sp. | reverse complement strand
TCGGATATAGTCGCGATCCGGCGCGGCGGAAGGCGTTACCGGCGAGATGTCCACCAATCGTCATCCCGGACTTGATCCGGCATCCATGAACACGGCCCTAGGTGATTTCGATCCGCCGTGTTCATGGATTCCGGCCTTCGCCGGAATGACGGCAGGTCCTCAACCCCCTCCGACGAACGTCACGATCTCGTAATCGTCGCCGTCTTCGACCAGCACCGCCCCGAGCGTCGAGCGGGGCACGATCTCCAAATTGCGTTCCACCGCCACGCGGGTCGGCTCCAGGCCCAGCTCGAGCGCTAGATCGGCGACGCTGATCCCCTTCGGCACCCGCCGGTGCTGACCGTTTACCGTGATCGACGCCGTCTCTTCCACCTTTGCGCTCCTTCGCCCCGGCCCTATAGGTCCCGCCATGGCCAAGCCACCCATCATCTATGTTCTGAACGGGCCCAATCTCAACCTCCTCGGCACTCGGGAGCCGGAAATCTACGGCGCCGCCACCCTCGACGAGATCGCAGGGCAGATCGAGGACCGGGCGCGCGAGCTCGAGGTCGCGGTGGACATTCGGCAATCGAACCACGAAGGCCATCTGATCGACTGGCTCCACGAGGCGCAGGCCGAGGGCGCCCGGGCCGTCATCCTCAACGCCGCCGGCTTCACCCACAGCTCCGTCGCGCTGCTCGACGCGGTGAAGGCGATCTCCACCCCGGTGATCGAAGTCCATCTCTCGAACCCGCAGGCGCGCGAGAGCTTCCGCCGAAGGAGCCTGATCGCACCGGCCGCAAGAGGCACGATCGCCGGTTTCGGCGCCCTCTCCTACCTGCTGGCTCTGGACGCGGCGGCCCGTCTCTGACAGGAAGCCGCGCTTCGGGGCCGCGGCTCCGGAACAGGGAAAGAGACTTTCGAAATGAGCGAAGAAGAACGCGCTTCAGAGGGCGGCATGCGGATCGAGGCCGATCTCGTGCGTCAGCTGGCCGAGCTCCTCAACCAGAACGATCTGACCGAAATCGAAGTCGAGGACGGCTCCCGGAAGATCGTCGTCAAGCGCAGCGTCGTGGTTGCCGCGGCCGCTCCCCTTCCGGCGGCGGCGCCCGCTGCTCCGGCCGCCGCGCCGGCGGCGGCGGCCGCGGCGCCGGATCCGGCCGTCTCGCCGGCCAATCATCCCGGAGCGGTCAAGTCGCCGATGGTCGGAACCGTCTTCCTGGCCGGCGAGCCCGGTGCGAGGCCGTTCGTCCTGCCCGGCGAGACGGTGAAGGAAGGCGACACGCTACTGATCATCGAGGCGATGAAGGTGATGAACCCGATCGTCGCCCCGCGCGCGGGCACCGTCAGCCAGGTGCTCGTCCTCGACGCCCAGCCGGTCGAATACGACCAGCCCCTGGTGATCCTGGAATGACGGCCATCCCCGGCATCCCGGCGAAAGCCGGGACCTCAGGTCGGAAAGGCACTGCACAGGCGCCGGCGCGGGCTCTCGCTGAGGTCCCGGCCTTCGCCGGGATGACGTCACGCAAATGATCAAGAAGGTCCTCATCGCCAACCGGGGCGAGATCGCCCTGCGCATCCACCGCGCCTGCCACGAAATGGGCATCAAGACGGTGGCGGTGCATTCGACGGCGGATACCGACGCGATGCACGTGCGGCTCGCCGACGAGGCGATCTGCATCGGCCCTCCGGCCGCCGCCGAGAGCTACCTCAACATCCCGGCGATCATCTCCGCGGCCGAGATCAGCCACGCCGACGCAATCCATCCCGGCTACGGCTTCCTATCCGAGAATGCGCGCTTCGCCGAGATCGTCGAGCTCCACAACATCATCTGGATCGGCCCCAAGCCGGAGCATATCCGGGTGATGGGCGACAAGGTCGAGGCCAAGCGCACCGCCGCCAAGCTCGGCCTGCCGCTCGTTCCCGGTTCGGACGGTCCCGTCGAGGGTCCCGAAGAGGCGCGTCAGGTCGCTGCCGAGACCGGCTATCCCCTGCTCGTCAAGGCCGCGTCCGGCGGCGGCGGCCGGGGCATGAAGATCGTCCGTTTCGAGGAGGAGCTCGACTCGCAGCTGAGCCAGGCGCGGTCCGAGGCGAAGAATGCGTTCGGCGACGACACCGTCTACATCGAGAAATATCTCGGCGACCCGCGCCATATCGAGTTCCAGGTTTTCGGCGATGGAAAAGGTCATGCCGTCCACCTGGGCGAGCGCGACTGCTCGCTTCAGCGCAGGCACCAGAAGGTTCTGGAGGAAGCGGGCTCTCCGGTCATCACTCCGGAAGAGCGCGACCGGATGGGCGGGATCGTCGCCAGGGCGATGGCCGACATGGGCTACCGAGGCGCCGGGACGATCGAGTTCCTCTACGAGAACGGCGAATTCTTCTTCATCGAGATGAATACCCGCCTCCAGGTCGAGCATCCGGTCACGGAATATATCACCGGGATCGATCTCGTCCGCGAGCAGATCCGGATCGCCGCCGGCGAGCCTTTGTCCTGCACCCAGGACCAGGTGACCTTCCGCGGCCACGCCATCGAATGCCGGATCAACGCCGAGGACCCGGAGACCTTCGCCCCCTCGCCGGGCACCGTCACGGGCTTCCACGCGCCCGGCGGGATGCACGTGCGCGTCGATAGCGGCCTCTATGTCGGCTACAAGGTGCCGCCTTATTACGATTCCATGATCGCCAAGCTGATCGTCTACGGCTCCAGCCGCGAACGCTGCATCATGCGGCTCAGGCGGGCGCTCGAGGAGATGGTCATTGACGGCGTCAAGACGACGATCCCGCTCCACCAGAAGCTGATCAACGAGCCCGACTTCCTGGCCGGGAACTACACGATCAAGTGGCTGGAGGAGTGGCTGGCAGGGGAGAAGGCCTGATGATGCGCACAATCGTGCTGGTGCTGGCGGCGGCGGCTTTGCTCGCGGGCTGCTCGGGGCGTCCGGGAACGGCGACGAAATACCGGTCGAGCTACATCTTCGGCGGGTATAGCGAGAAGATCGTCGAGCCTGGCGTGTGGAAGGTCACCGGCCGCTCCAACGGCATCGCGGAACCGGGATTCGGCCGTAACATGGCGGCCTACCGGGCCGCCGAACTGGTCAAGGCGGCCGGCTTCAGCCACATGCAGATCATCCAGCAAAAGGGCCGGGCGTCGACGATCAACGGCAGCTCCGCCGGCGAATTCCTTACCCTGACGGTGCGGGGCGTGAACGACCCCGCTCCGCCCACCGACTGCCGCGAAAAGCAGCCCGACCAGTGCTTCACGCTGGGCGTCGAACAGACCATGGCGCGGCTGCGGCCGCTTCTGCACATCGATCCGGCGAGGCCCTAGGGTGGCCGACGGCAAGTTCCAATTCTCCGTCGCGCCCGAGAAGCTCTGGCAGGCGATCAATCCCTGGACCTTCATGAACCAGGGCGCGCAGTTCGGCCTGGTCAACGTCAACCTCGGCCAGACCCCGAGGCCGGACATCGAGCAGAAGGTGCTGGACGAGGTCGGCAGCTACGGCCGCCAGCTCGGCCGGATCGGCGATGCCCTCGAGGTGCTGATCGACCATGTGCCGCTCGAGGGGCTCACCCGGGAAGAGGCGGACGCGCTCGCCATCCTGAAGGGCCAGCTGGCCGAGGTCCGCAAGATCAAGCAGCGCGAGCGCGGCCAGGGGCAGGCGGAATGAAGGCGACGATCTGGCACAACCCCAATTGCGGCACTTCGCGCAAGACGCTGGATCTCCTTCGGGAGAGCGGCGCCGAAGTCACCGTGGTCGAGTATCTCAAGACTCCGCTTACGCTCGACGAGCTTCGGCGACTCTACGGGCGCGCGGGCCTTTCTCCGGCGCAGGGGCTGAGGCTCAAGGAGGAGGGCGCGGCCGCCCTTGCCGAAGCGGGCGACGAGGCCGTGCTCGAGGCGATGGCCGCCAATCCCGCCCTTATCGAGCGGCCCTTGGTCGAGACCGGGAAAGGCGTCCGGCTGTGCAGGCCGCAGGAAAGGGTTCGGGACATTCTCTGACCGGAGCATAACGCACCTTCTGTCGGGCACCGCGCGCGGCTAGAGCGCCGCGATGGCCCCGATCGATCCGGACCTGCTGCTGCGCGCCTACGCCATCGGAGTGTTCCCGATGTCGGACAGCCGCGACGCCGACGAGGTCTTCTGGGTCGAGCCGCGCCGGCGCGCGATCCTTCCCGTCGAAAGCTTCCGGATGTCGCGCTCCTTGCGCAAGACGATCCGCTCGGGCGAATATCGGGTCACTCGCAACACCGCGTTCGACGAGGTCGTCCGCCGCTGCGCCCAGCGCGAGGAAACCTGGATCAACGGCGACATCGAGGAGAGCTACCGCGCCCTCCACGAGCGCGGTCATGCCCATTCGGTGGAATGCTGGCACGAGGGGGAGCTGGCCGGCGGCCTGTACGGGGTCGCCCTGGGGGCGGCCTTTTTCGGGGAGAGCATGTTCTCGGCCCGGCGCGACGCTTCGAAGGTGGCGCTCGCCTGGCTGGTCGCGAGGATGAAGGTCGGGGGCTACCGGCTGCTCGACTGCCAGTTCATGACGGAGCATCTGCGCAGCCTCGGCGCCGTCGAAGTCACTCAGGAAGATTATCTGGCGCTGTTGGATTCCGCGCTTTCGGCCGGGGCTCCCGACGGCTCCGCGGGCGGCGCGGGCCTGGACGTGCCGCCGCGCGGCACCGGCGCCGAATTCGGGGCGCTGGACCGGCTGCTTGCGGCGGACGCCTCGCGAACCGTCGATTCTCCCGCCTCGGGATGCGTCATCGCGCAGCTTTTGGGCCAGACGTCGTAGATCGGATGCTCGACCACGTTGAGCGACGGACTTTCCCCGTAGAGCCAGCCGGAGAAGACGCGCTGCCAGCGCCCCTGGGGGTTGCGGACGTCGAGCTGGACGAAGGCGCCGGTCAGCGACTGCACTTCCCAGGGCGCCGTCGTCTCGCAGGCGCGAAGCCGGACGACCGCGTCTCCCACCCTCACCGCCTGGCCGGGCTTGAGGGTCAGCCGGCGGGAGATTCCGTTGCGCTTGTTGATGAAGCCGAGCACGGCGACCCGCTCGGCCATCGGAGTGGTTCCCGCCGCGACCGCGGTCACGGTCTGCGGGATGTCGACGGTCTTGGGCTCGCCGACCGCCTGGCGTTTGGCGCCCGAAGCCTGTTCCGGGGCCCGGTCGCACCCCGCCACCGCCAACAGACCGACGAGCACGGCGCCGAGCGGGTGCTTCATGCCCGGTCCGGGGTCCACGCCTCATAGTCGCCGCTCGCCGCGGGACGCTGGGCGCCCCGCTCCAGCGCGCCGGACGGGCGATAGGCGAGAGACGTTCCGGTGCGGTTGGGCTCCGGCTCGCGAAGGAACTTGGGCGCAGGTCCAAGCGCCTCGTCCGGAACCCCGTCTATCTGGTGGTGAAGCCAGCTATACCATTCGGGCGGGATCCGGCTGGGATCGTTGGCGCCTTTGTAGGAGACGAAGCGGCGATCACCCTTCTTCGAGGCGTAATAGAGATTGCCCTCGGAATCGCTGCCGACCTGGCGGCCGTGCCGGCGCAGGTGCAGCAGGGTGGTTAAGGTCGCCCCGTCCCACCAGGTGAAGAGCTTTTTGAGAAGGCCCATGGCGGCGCGGACTAGCGCCGATCACGGGCGCCGCGCAAGCCATTCCTCCGAAATCTGCGGAGCGGCGGCACAGTCCCGGAATCAGACGGCAAGGCGATGCGACGGGTTGACCGAATTCCCGGTTCAATGGAGGATATAAATTAAGACTTGGGTTATGGGGAATTGACGAATCGAAATTTTCTAACTAAGCGAACTACTTAGCGAAGGGGCCTCCCGTGGCAGGGTTGTCCTTCCAGCGGGGCCGTGGGGCATCAAACCATGATATTCGTCGGATCATTAGTCCGCGCCTGCGGGGCGCTCGTCCTGCTCTCGGCCTGCGGGGCCGGGCCGGCGACGACCACGCCCGCCGAAGCCTCGACCCCCCCAATGATCTGGCGCGACGTGGCGCAGGTGAACGTCCTTTGCCTCGTGCAGACCGAGGCCGGAGTCGACCAGGGCGCCCTTTACCGGCGCATTTGCGGCAGCGTGCGCGATACCGCCGAGTCCGGATCGCCGGCGCCGGTGCGGATCATCGCCGCGGGCGACCCGGCGGTTCTTGCACCCGACAGCGTCACCCTGCTCGTCCACGCCTCGGTCCAGGGCCGGTCCGGCAATGGCCTGCTCGCCTTCTCGATCCGCCCGTTCCGCAATTCGAACGAGCCGATGCTCTTCACGTCACCGCCGCGGGCGGTGTCCCTGGCCGGTCCCGCGGGACGGGCTTCCGAACTCGAGGCCGCCCTCGGCGCCGCCTTGTCCGAAACCCTGCCGTGGCTGAGCCGCCCGGCCGGCGCACGACCCATTCGATAATCTAAGCAAGCCTTTAGGAGGGGCACATAATGTCTGAAGCAACGATCACGCACTCCACTGACGCCACCTGCCAGTGCGCCGCCTGCCTTGGTGGAGGCGTTTCGGAAACCGAGTCGGTCACGCTTGATATCTCCGTCGACGGCCAGACCGGCACCGGCGCCAACGGCAAGCCCATCTGGACGCCTGAGCAGATCGCGGCCTACCTCAACCGTTCCGGCAGCGGCTTCGCCGGCCTGCCGACGCACGGCCCGCAGAGCGACTCCGACCTGTCGGTGATCAAGTTCGGCTTCCACACCGGCCAGCAGAGCCTGTTCGACAACGGCTACGTCTACTTCCTCAACGGCTCGGGCTTCGCCTATTCCGAATATTTCAACTTCGCGCAATTCAACGACGCCCAGAAGGCCGCCGCTCGCGAAGCGCTTCAGGGCTGGGACGACGTCATGGCCGTCTCGCTCCAGGAGAGCCACAT
Organism: Allosphingosinicella sp.; assembly: GCA_036387815.1. Classification (GTDB taxonomy): domain Bacteria; phylum Pseudomonadota; class Alphaproteobacteria; order Sphingomonadales; family Sphingomonadaceae; genus Allosphingosinicella. Next base: position 433 of record DASVTA010000392.1, on the reverse strand, counting down.
CAACAGCGCCGACATCGCCTTCGGCAACCTCGCCAGCGCTCCGACCACCCAGGCCTATGCCTCTCTCCCGAACGCCGTCATCAGCGGCAACCCGCTCATCAACCCGCAGGTCCTGGACCGCGGCGGTGACGTTTGGGTGTCGCTCAGCCAGGCGAGCAACCTGCAGCTGGACGAGGGCCGCTACGGCCTCCAGACGCTGGCCCACGAGATCGGCCACGCGCTCGGCATCTCGCATCCGGGTGGCTATAACGCCGCTCCGGGCCTCTCCATCACCTACCCCGTGAACGCCGAATATTATCAGGACACCCGCGCCTACACGATCATGTCCTATTTCGAGGCCAACTCGGTTCCGGGCGCCCGTCACTTCGACTTCCACATGTCGTCGACGGCCTATTCCGGCGTTCCGCTGATCCACGACATCCTGGCGGCCCAG
>DASVTA010000391.1:0-2085 GCA_036387815.1 Allosphingosinicella sp. | reverse complement strand
CGCCTGGCCAGCGCCTTCCTTGTACTTCTTCATCTCTTCCCCCCATGCAGCCGCCCGTGACGGGCTCCTCCGAAATAGGGCAAGAGCGGGCCAATCCGGCGTGACGGCCGTCACGGCCCCGCCGGCCGCCGCTAAGGCTGCGGGGCGGTGGTCGCCTCCACCACCAACGTTACGATCCGCCCGACTTTCGCCATCGGGCCGCCCCGCTCGCTGATCCGGATCTGGGCTTGGGGCAGGGTGAAGACGGACTCGTGGCCATAGTCGCCGGTCGATCTCACCGCCTCCGGCAGGCAGGCCGCGACCCGGGCGGTCAGCGCTTCGCGGCTCATCTGCGCGGGCGCGAGGTTCTGCGTGCAGAGCCAATATTGCCGCCGCTCGTCACCGGTGGCCCGGCAGCCGTGGCGGAAGTCGAGGTGCGGCGGAGCCGCCTGGGCCCGCTCGAGGAATAGGAAGCCGCCTTTGTCGCGGGCGGCTTCGACGACCCGCTGCAGCCCGTGGCAGAAATCCTGTTTCACGGGCTGGGCCTGGGCCGCGGCGGGCGCGGCGAGCGCCGCCGCCGCGATCGCAACCGACATCGTCCTCATGCTGGCCTCCCGCTCTCGTTGCGGCAGCCAAACAAGCGCATCGCGCCTGACGCCGGGCTGAACGGCCGGGACCCACCCTCGAGCCTGACGCGGTTCCGGCCTGGCGGGCGCCCGGTCGGAGGTGAAAGAGGGGGCGGGTCGAGAATGCCCTCCTAGAGCGGCCCCGGACCGTCGGGCCGCCGCCGGGACTCGTCGCGGGCGGCGGCATGGCGGAGGGTGTCCCTCTCGCCGGTTTCCTTCTGGAACCGGCGGTTCTCCGCCTCGAGGCCGTCCGCCCGGGCGCGCTCTTCCTTGTAGCGGCGCTTCCATTTGCCGCCGGCCATCAAGGCCATTCCGAGCACCAGGCCGAGAACGAAGACGAGGGCGACGACGAGCCATTGGTCGGGGGCGAAGAGGGTCACGAGGCGGTCTCCGGCGCTTGTTTCGGCAACGGATCAATGGCCGGGCCGGGGTGAATGTTCCGTAGACCGCCATTCGTCATCCCCGGAGGGTGCCCATCGAAGCAGTACCTCGATGGGAGCCCCGAAAGCCGGGACCTCGGGGAGACCCCGAGACTTTTGGTCCCGAGGTCGCGGCTTTCGCCGGGACGACGGGCGGGTGCCGCGGCCTCCGTCCCACTCCGCTTATTTGAACAGATTGTCGGAGATCGAGCAGGCCGCCGGCCCGAGGATGACGATGAACAGCACCGGCAGGATGAACAGGATCAGCGGCACCGTCATGATCGCCGGAAGCCGGGCGGCTTTCTCCTCCGCGCGCATCATGCGCTCGTTGCGGAACTCGGCGGCGAGCACGCGCAGTGCGCTGGCGAGCGGAGTTCCGTATTTCTCGGTCTGGATCATCGTCGTGACGACCCCGCGCACCGCTTCCAGGTCGATCCGGTTGGCGAGGTTCTCGAACGCCGAGCGGCGGTCGGTGAGGAAGCCCAGCTCGATCGAGGTGAGGGCGAATTCGTCGCCAAGCTCGGGATAGGCCTTGCCGAGCTCGCGGGCGACCCGGTTGAAGGCGGCGTCGACGGTGAGGCCGGCTTCGGCGCAGATGACGAGCAGGTCGAGCGCGTCCGGAAGCCCCTTGCGGACGGCGCTGGAGCGCTTGTTGATCTTGTTCTTGAGCCACAGGTCCGGCGCCTTGTAGCTCCCGATCAGGGAGGCGGCGACGAGGCCGTAGCGCTTGATCGGGCCCCATTCGGGGAACCATTCGAGGAAGTAGACCCCGACGATCACGGTCGTGCCGATCAGGATCGGGAGCACCAGGCGGGCGAAGATGACGACGACGGCGAGGTCCTTCGAGCGGACGCCGGCCTGCATCAGCTTCTTCTGGGCCTTTTCGAGCTGCTCGTGCTGGAGCATCTTCAGCGAGCCGAGGACGCTTCGGACCTTGTCGGCCACTTCGTTCTTGTTGGTGATGTTGCGGCGCCGCTTGGACGTCGAGGCGACGATTCCGGCCTTGAGCTGCTCGCGCCGCTCGTTCAGCGCCTTGACGCGCTTCGCCATCGGGTCCTTGA
>DASVTA010000390.1:0-1684 GCA_036387815.1 Allosphingosinicella sp. | reverse complement strand
GGCGATCCGGAGCGGCGCCTTCGAGCGCGAGATCGTCCCCGTCACCGTCAAGACCCGCAAGGGCGAGGATCTGGTCGCCTGCGACGAGCAGCCCGGCAAGTCCAACCCGGAGAAGATCCCCGGCCTCAAGCCCGCCTTCGCCAAGGACGGCACCATAACCGCCGCCAACGCCTCCTCCATCTCGGACGGCGCCGCCGCGCTCGTCGTCACCCGCCAGAGCGTCGCCGACCGCCTGGGAGTCAAGCCGGTCGCCCGGATCGTCGCCCACGCCGCCCACGCCCAGGCGCCGAACCTCTTCACCAGCGCGCCGGTCCCGGCCGTGCGCAAGGCGCTCGAGAAAGCCGGCTGGAGCGTCGGCGACGTCGACCTGTGGGAAGTCAACGAGGCCTTCGCCTGCGTCGCCATGATCGCCATGCGCGACCTCGGCATCCCCCGCGAGCAGCTCAACGTCCACGGCGGCGCGACGGCGCTCGGCCATCCCATCGGAGCGTCCGGTGCCCGCCTCCTCGCGACCTTGCTGAGCGCTCTGGAAACGCACGGCCAGCGCCGCGGCCTCGCCACCCTCTGCATCGGCGGCGGCGAAGCGACGGCGATGGCGGTGGAACTGGTCTGACGGCCCTTGCGGAGCCGGGGCGCCGCGCGGCTTAGCTGGTCAGGACAGTCAGATGGGCTCTCCGCTTGTCGCCGGACTTGCCGACGCTCGCCTTCACGACCAGGCCGGATTTCAACTGCCAGCTCGCCTGCTCCACGCCCCGCTCCATCTCCATGCTTGCTTCCGCGCCGCCCAGGGCAGCCGAAACCGCCCGTGCGAGCCCCCCTGTGTCGAGCGTCTGCTCCGCCGGAACGGAAATCGCGCAGGTGGACCTTCTCCGGACGGGACTGTGCGCCGTCATGATCAGGGTCATGTCGCCCTTGAACAGGACCTGGGGCAGGTCGGCGGCGCCGAGCCTGGGATTGCTGAACGAGACGACCATCTGGCCGGAAAGCTCGGCCCAACCCCTCGCTTCGGCTTGCTCCCGGACCATCGCCACGTCCGGAAAGCCTCGGCGGCAAGTCTCGTTGAAGGCAGCAACGATCGGGCCCGGATTGGAAAGCTCTTGAGCGCCGGCCAGGGTCGCGGACGCGAACATCAGGCAAATCGCGCTGCTGAAACGAACGAAATCGGCGTTCTTCATGAGCTTTCCTCCGGCCGCTGCCGGGATAAGCGCGCGGTTTTAAGGAGAAGCTAACTTCAGCCGCGCGACGCGCTGATTGCGGCCGCTGCGGATCGGCGTGGTCGCAGCGCCGCGAGCCGGCCGGCGGCCGCGCGCTACCATCCGTTGCAGCGCTGCCAGGCCGCGACAACGTCGCTCCCCTCGTCGACGACATGGTAGCGATCGTGCGCCGCGGCGGTCATGCAGGCGTGGTTGGGGGCGATCCTCACCTGACTTCCGATCGGAAGCCGCTCGAAATCCTCCTCGGCCGCGGGCACCAGCCCATGCTCCTGGTTGGTCGAGGCGACACGGAGCCCGAGCGGCCGTCCGGTCGCGGCGTCCCAGAGGCTTCCGTAGCTCGGTTTGTCCAGCGCCGGTCCCGAATCCTTCGAAAGAGCGAGCCCTCCAGCGTCGACTAGCAGATACCCGAGGTCGCGGCGGTGGCCGATGACGGTGGAGAGGACGGAGAGGGCGATCTCCCCCTCGCCGCA